>DATIEQ010000028.1:0-7888 GCA_035455665.1 Gammaproteobacteria bacterium
GGTAAGGCCAGAAGGCCGGGTAGCCATAGGGCCCGCAGCTCGGATTCCAGGGATCTGTGCGGCAATCATCATAGGTAGTGCCGGCCGGCACTGCGTGGTGCTCGGTGGGATGAGAAGCGCAGCCCACAGTGAGCAGCGCCAGCACCGCTGCCGAGATAGACGGATGGAAACGTCCCGCGTGCCGCATGCTAGAGTGCCTTTTAGCCATCCCAGGGTCTTAGTAACGCAGCCCGGTGGCAACTGCTGACAGACTTGCTGATGAACTTCTAACACCTAATGTTACGCCCGCCCTGCCTCCCGTTGAGGAATCGGATGGAGGATTGATGACCGAAGCTTCCCGTCCCAAGCCCTTAAGGAGCGTCGCCCGTGTGGTGCACAGCCTGCGTACCCGGGAAGGCGGGGGCTTCATCGTGCACCGTCCGTTCCCCACGCAACAGCTCATGGACTTCGACCCTTTCCTGCTCCTGGACGAGATGGGCCCGGTGGACTACGCCCCGGGCGAGGCGGTGGGCGCGCCGGACCATCCGCACCGTGGTTTCGAGACTGTGACCTACGTCCTCGAGGGGAAGATGCAGCATAAAGATTCCCATGGCCATGCAGGCTCCCTCGGGCCGGGCGACGTGCAGTGGATGACCGCCGGTGCAGGCGTGGTCCATTCGGAGATGCCCGAGGCCGAGTTCACCCGCCGCGGCGGGCGCATGCACGGTTTCCAGGTCTGGGTGAACCTGCCGCGCAAGGACAAGATGATGAAGCCCCGCTACCAGGAGTTGCCGGACGCGGGCATCCCGGTGGCCACGAGCGCCGACGGTAAGGTGAGGGTGAAGATCATCGCCGGCGAGTCCTTGGGGCGGAGCGCTGCTATCGATACCATGACGCCCATCGCCTACCTGCACATGACGTTGCAGCCGGGCGGGAGTCTCGACCAAGCGCTCCCGGCGAATTTCAATGCCTTCGCCTACGTGATCTCCGGCGCGGGGGCGTTCGGGGCAGAGACGGTACGGGCGGACGCCCACCAGATGGTGATCTTCGGCCAGGAGGGCGCAGCGGTCCGGATCGCCAACCCGCAAACCGCGACGCAGCCTTTGGAACTCCTGCTGCTCGCGGGCGTCCCGCTCAAGGAACCGGTGGTCCGCTACGGTCCGTTCGTGATGAATACGGAAAAGGAGATACATCAGGCGATCGCGGATTATCAGGCGGGTAGGATGGGCGAGATAAACATCTGAAGACTTCAGCGGGAGATGGCATGGGCGCTCGGGCAGCCACGGTTCGGGACATGGCCGCCACGCTACGTCTCATCCCGGGCGGGGTCTGGGCCTTGGGTTTCGTGAGCCTGCTCATGGACAGCTCCTCGGAGTTGATCCATAGCCTCCTGCCCGTGTTCCTGGTATCGGTGCTGGGCGCCGGCGTTCTGACCGTGGGGCTCATCGAAGGCGTGGCCGAGGCCACTGCGCTCGTCACCAAGGTGTTCTCCGGCGTGTTCAGCGATGCGGTCGGGCGGCGCAAGCCGCTCATACTCCTGGGCTACGGCCTCGCCGCCTTCACCAAACCCTTGTTCCCGCTGGCCAGCTCCATCGCTTGGGTGATGACGGCGCGCTTCATCGATCGTGTCGGCAAGGGCATCCGAGGCGCGCCGCGCGACGCGCTCGTCGGCGACGTCACGCCGTCGAACCTCAGCGGCGCGAGCTTCGGGTTGCGCCAGGCTCTCGACACCGTGGGCGCCATCGCCGGACCACTGCTCGCGATGCTGTGCCTGGCGTTGTTCGCCGGCGACCTGCGCCGCGTGTTCTGGATCGCCGTGCTGCCGGCATTCGCGGCGCTGCTGCTCCTGGCCGTGGGAGTCAAGGAGCCGGTGACGGAACACGCGGTCCGCCCTCTGCGTACGCCCATCCGGCGGGATTTGCTGCAGGAGCTCGGGACCGCCTACTGGCGGATCGTGGTCGTGGGCGGGATTTTCACGCTGGCGCGGTTCAGCGAGGCATTCCTGGTGCTGCGCGCTCAGAGCGTGGGGGTGCCGCTGGCCGCGATCCCCCTGGTCATGGTGGTCATGAACCTGGTCTATGCGCTCTCGGCCTACCCAGCGGGCTATCGGGCCGACCGCATGGACCGGCGCTGGCTGCTTGGGTCTGGGCTCATTTGCTTGGTATTGGCCGACCTCGTGCTCGCCCACGCGCATGCGCCCCTCGCCGTGTACTCCGGCGCGGCGCTCTGGGGGCTGCACATGGGGCTCACCCAAGGGCTGTTCGCCGCCATGGTCTCCGACGCCGTCCCCGGTCGCTTGCGCGGTACGGCCTTCGGCATGTTCAACCTGGTGAGCGGCGCCGCGTTGTTGGTCGCGAGCGTGCTCGCGGGCGGATTGTGGCAGGCATTCGGGCCGGGGGCGACGTTCTACGTAGGTGCTTCCTTGAGTATGGTGACGTTGGCGGGTTTGAGCGTGGTGAGGGTGAAGAGGGCGGGGTGATCTGTCTCTCGCCATCCCAAATCTACGGCCGCTGAAAATGCTGCGGTAGTCGCTGCAAACCGCTAAACTACGCGCGCCTGAAGGCGCTATATCCATTCCGGAACATACGCGCGACCGTGGCCAGGTATGCCGAGGAGAGCCGTTTGAAGACTGGATCGCGCTGGAAGATAGGTTTCGTGACCGGAGTTCTGCTGTTTTCGGCCGCGGCGCAGGCGGATCCCTTTCAGTCTGCCCCGGTGGCGATCATGTCGCCCATCTTTACGGCCTCAGCCTCCTTCGGGAACGTTGTAGCCTTATCCGAGGACGGCTTGACCGCCCTCATAGGCGTCTACAACGCCAACCGGGTTTATGTATACCGTTATACCAACGGCAGCTGGACAGCATCCCTGCTGTTGGTCGATCTGGGTCAGGGCGTCAACGACCAGTTCGGTGCCGCACTCGCCCTTTCCCGAGACGGCAAGTTCGCGTTGGTCTGTGCCCCCGGCGCCAGGAAGGGCTATGTCTATAACATCTCGAGCGGTCTGACGCTCGTCGCGACCCTCACCTCGCCGAGCGGACTTCTCGGCGACGATTTCTGCGCCAGCGCGGCGCTGCCCGGCACCGGTGATCTCGCGGTCATCGGCGCGCCGCTTGCCAAAGTGGGGACGGTGCGGGAAGCGGGCGCCGTCTACGTCTATACGCCGGCGAGCAACGGAATCTGGAGCAATACGGCCGTCGCCATCACCGAGCCCGGCGGCGCCGTGCAGAATGATTCTTTTGGAAACTCCCTCGCTCTGTCCTCCGACGGCAGCAAGCTCCTGGTGGGCGCTCTGTTCGCCAAGGTGGGCGGCATCGCTTCGGGCAAAGTCTATCTGCTCGATCTCAAGGGCGGCATCGGCACCTTGTCCCAGGAGTTCGACGACCCGGCGGGCGGCAGCGACGTCTACGGCTGGGCCCTGGCGCTCGCCGCGGACGGCAGCCGGGTCCTGGTCGCTGCACCCTTCACCAGCGTGAGCGGCGCGGGGGCGAGCGGCCAAGCTTATATATACACATTGAACGGCGGCAGTTGGGGCGCACCCCAGGTGTTCAGCGACACCCAGAGCAGTGTGGGACAGTTCGGCGGTAGTGTCGCCCTGACAGCGGATGGCAATCTCGTGCTCATCGGCGAGCCGAGCGGCGACAAGGCATTCACGGCGAGCTTTGCGAGCGGTTCTTGGTCCAAACTTAAGAAGCTCACTGATCCGGTGAACAGCCCCGTGGACGCCTTCGGCGTGGTCGGACTCTCGGGCAGCGGCAACGTCGCCTTCATCGGCGCGCCGAACACCCGTTCGCTCGGTATACCGAACGTAGGGATGGTGTACGAATATGGCCTGCCATCCAAAACCTGCACTTCGAACTGCGGTGGAGGTAGCTCGGGATATGGCACTGGCAAAGGAGGGTATCCGTTGCTGGTGCTGCTCGCGTTGCTGGGAATGGTGGCGGGCAGGAGACGGGGGATGGGGCTGAGAATTAAAGGTTAAGAGAGACAAGAAACCGCCGAGAGGCGGTTTTTTGTTTTGGGGTATACGTATGGTAACCCGCTCATGAGTTTGAGCGCCAGTTAAGGCATAGACAATGACGGTAGTCGTATCAGATGCTTCCAAGTATGGAATCGTTATGGTTGGAGACACCGCTGCATCCAACGTACAGACGGGCGAGATTAGAAGCGATGCTAAGAAAATTCATTATTCAGAGCGTGCGAATATAGGATTTGCAATTTGGGGTAGCGCGCACATGTCCGGCGGTACTCGCATGGATAGTTGGCTGAGCCATTTTATTCGCGATGAAATAAATAAGAACGAACCGATAGATGAAGTGTGTGAAAAGCTGGAAAGAGAATTAGTTAATGACTTAGAGAAGCTGGGGGCTTCTTGGAATAGCCTAAGGCGCGGGATACACATCGCTGGCTATAAGAATAATCTGCCAGTAATTTATCACTTGCATACTGGCCCTGAGGAAGGCGAGCAAGAAAAAATCGCTTTTCATAAAGATTATCCTGACGTGCATGTGCCGAACGTGATCGCTCAGATACAGAAAGAAAATCAGAATTTATCTTTTGATTTATGGCGTGTGTATAGAGACCTATTAGATCAGGAATATCCCATTCATTTAAGAAATGGCTACATCCCGCATTTCGGGATACTTTTTGATCATATATACAGATATTCAAAGGAAATGAAGACGGCAGTAAAAATTCAATTTCCTTTTCCCTCTCTTGCTGAAAGAGTTGAATTTTTTGAAATGCTTGTCGGTTTTGTTGCAGATGTGCTTAGGGTTAGTTGCGAGCCAGAAAGGGTCAACAAATTATTGGACTCGATTGGTTTTGATCAACGAGGTCTAAAGATTGATAAGCGTCAAAGCTAGAAATAGCGAAAGTATTTTGAAATCAGGCGCTCATTCCCAATCTTTTTGATAGTGAGCGAGGCGATGTTGCTCCCGGCATCCATGGCGATTGCGGGAGGGGCTAGTCGCCGCATCGTCTCTGTGATAAGCACAAGCACGAACGCTGTAACAAAAAATTCATATATTTAGGGGGAGGGGCTATACAGAGGGTGGGAGTGAGAGTAAGACAGAGACAATGATGAAGGCGGCGGGAGCAGCCGCAGCTAGTCAGGTTACTTGGGTTAATTGGCGATGCCGTCCCTGGCGGCGCCGCGCAGTTTCGCTAATCCCCAGCCGGGCCATCCTGGCCCGCCGTTCGATTCCCGCGCCGAGCGAAAGCAAAAGGCCACCCGATGGGTGGCCTTTTGCTTTCGATTGGTGGAGGCGGCGGGAATCGAACCCGCGTCCGCAAGTGATCCGCCCTCAGCTCTACATGCGTAGCACACGTCTTTGATTTAACCGGCCGCTACCCGACGGGCAGGGAAAACGGACGGCGAGTCCGGTATTGTTTAACGGACCGGCGCCGGATGCACCTGACCGCGATCTTGTGAGCACGACCTCTGAAGCGTCCCCGAAAGGACTCTGGACGCACAAGCACGGCTCCAGTCAGAGGCTAGCCGGGATTAGGCGGCTAGGGCGTAGTTGCTATCGTTCGCAGCTAGCGTTGTTGCAAGACAGTTTTACGAGGAATCCTGCACCTCGGCATGCACTTCGGGTTTCACGACCCACGTCGAGACCAGGTCGCCCCCAATGCAGTCCTCATTCTACAGTAACGACATGCGGCCTGTTTGAGGCCGGTCCAATGGCCTAACTGTGCCGGAGCAGGCGCCCTTTCTGGCGCGTCCAATCCCGTTCTTTCTCGGCAGCGCGCTTGTCGTGGGCTTGTTTGCCCTTGGCGAGGCCGATCTCGAGCTTGGCGCGGCCCTTACTCCAGTACATGGCGGTAGGGACGATGGTATAGCCCTTGCGCTCCACGGCACCCACCAGGCGCGCCAGCTGCTCGCGGTGCAGCAGCAGCTTGCGGGTCCGGGTCGGATCCGGGTGCACGTGGGTGGAGGCGGTGATGAGCGGGGTGATGAGGGCGCCCAGCAGGTAGGCTTCCCGGTCCTTGATGATCACGTAGCTTTCGGCGATCTGCACCTTGCCGGCACGCAGGCTCTTCACTTCCCAGCCCTCGAGGGCGATGCCGGCCTCGAAGCGGTCCTCGATGAAATAATCGAAGCGCGCGCGCTTGTTGAGCGCGATGGTGGACTGCCCCGGCTTCTTGTCGTCATCCTTCTTCGCCATGGCGGCATTATATAGGCCTGTCGCGGTACAGGGATGTATCGTACTCATTTAGTGGAGGTGAGTCCGGGCGTGTACCGGGCTCACCGGGCCTGAGAAATTCATGGATGGAATTCTCAGGCGTCTGAAATGGAGCGGCGTTCGCCGCGTGCGGTAGAATTCGGGCTAGTAAAACGGAAGCTGCTGCAGAGAAATATCCGCATGCGCAGTGTCAACAAGAGCGCCCTGGTCCCGTACAGCGCCGCCGACATGTACGCGCTGGTCAACGCTGTGGAGCGCTACCCGGAGTTCCTGCCCTGGTGCCGGAGCTCGCGCATCCTGTCGCGGGAGCCGGCCGCGATGCGTGCGAGTCTCGAGCTGGCCCGCGGCGGCTTCCACAAGACCTTCACCACCCATAACCAGCTAGAACCGGGCCGGGCCATCACCATCACCTTGGTGGATGGGCCATTCCGCCACTTGGAGGGGCGCTGGCAGTTCCAGGACCTGGACCACGAGGGTTCGAAAGTGAGCCTGGACATGGAGTTCGAGTTCGCGGGCAAGCTCCTCGATATCATGGCAGGCCCCGTATTCCACGAGATCTGCAACTCATTGGTGGACGCGTTCATCCGCCGCGCCGCGGACCTGCATGCCCGTTGAGAGAGAGATCAGCGTGGAAGTCTGTTATGCCCGGGCGGACGTACAGGCGGTCTCGACGGTGAAGATCGCCTCGGGAGCCAGCGTGGGCGAGGCCATACGTCGCTCAGGATTGCTGGAGCGGTTTCCTGAGATAGACCTGAAGTCGAATGCGGTCGGCGTGTTCGGCAAGAAGGCCGCGCTGGACCGACCGCTCGCAGATGGGGAACGGGTGGAGATCTATCGTCCGCTGGTCGCAGACCCCAAAGAAGTGCGCAGGAAACTCGCGGCCCAGGGCAGGACGCTGGGTAAACCGAAGGCTTAAGCAGGCCCCTGGCCGGATTCGTCGCTGGTCTTCAGGTCCTCGGCTTTAACGTCCTTCGCTTTCTCGTTGTTGGTGTTCCCCTCGGCGGGCTGTTCCAACCGGTCCACCTTGCCGCCCTTGAAGTAGACGACCACGTGTCGTTCCTGGATGGGCGAGCCGTCGTTGGGGTTGAGATAACGGATGTAATCCCAGCGCTCGGGGTGGAAAGGATCCTTCAACATCGGCCGACCCAGCACGAACTCCACTTGACCCTGGCTCATGCCGGGCTTCACCTGGGCGATCGTGTCGTCGTTCAGGAAGTTGCCCTGGCGTATCTCGGGCTTGAAGACGCAGGCTGCGAGCGCGAGCACCGGGAGCAGGCAGAGGAGGGCACGACGCATGGAGGGTTTTCGGTTTGCGTTAAGAGGCGGGGGGAGCATAATACCGAATACCTTCCCCCGCGAGAAGCGCCGGGCCTCCATGCCGTCCACGTCCAACGAAAACCGCGAGATCCGCAACGCGGGCCTCAAGGTCACGCTGCCGCGGGTCAAGGTGCTCGAGATCCTGGAGCGCAGCAACCCCCGCCACATGAGCGCGGAGGACATGTACAAGGCGCTGCTCGATTCCGGCGAAGATATCGGCCTCGCCACGGTCTACCGCGTGCTGACCCAGTTCGAGACGGCCGGGCTCGTGACCCGCCACCACTTCGAGGGCGGCCATTCGGTCTTCGAGCTCAACGAAGGAGATCACCACGACCACATCCTATGCGTGAAGTGCGGGCGCGTGGACGAGTTCGTGGACGCGGAGATCGAGGCGCGCCAGAAGAAGAT
>DATIEQ010000029.1:0-12300 GCA_035455665.1 Gammaproteobacteria bacterium
TGTGCCTCGTGCTGGGTGTCACTGTAGTAATCGTAATGCGGCCGGTATTCCTGGCCGGGCCCATAGCGGAGTATCCCCAAAGGCTCTGCGTGCTGCGGCGGCAGCCCGGCGATGGCGGCAATCTGCTGCAGGCCGCGCGCGGCGATCGCGTCGTACATGGAGGCCTGGTAGTACATGGAGTAACTGGTGCGTTTGTCCGAACGTAAGGCGCCTCCGGTCACCGGGTCCACCACGCCGGACGGGGCAAGCCGCGGTCCGGCCACGTTCATAAAATGATCGCAAAGGAACTCGTCCATGATGGAGAGATGCTCCGACATGAAATCCTTGGCATAGCTCGCGGGGGCAGGAGCAAGCTTGGGTAGGTCAAAGTCTGGCCATTCACCTGTCTCACCAGATGACGTGGCGACTGGCTTTCGGGTGACTGACTGCGGTATCTCCGCGAGACGTGCAGGCGCAAGCCAGACCCGGTCCTGCGCTGCCGCTTCCAGCCAGGAGCGCGCTTCGGCCGGATCTGCGGTAGCGCCGAGGCCGCGCAATAGACGCAGCCCCAGGTAGTACTTCGAGAGCGCGTCGCCTGCCTCTGCGGCGCGCCGGAAACAGCGCGTCGCAAGCGTAGGCCACGTGCCTACATCTCCCATAAAATGATAGAGAAATGCGAGTGAGCGCAAGGCAGGCTTGTGACCTGCTCGGGCCGCCATGAGCAAATGCGCTTGAGCTTGGCTTTCGTCGCACGCCACGCCCAAGCCGTTATAGAGAACGTTGCTCAGATTGTACTGGGCTTCCTTCAATCCCCGCCCTGACGACTCTTTGAAGAATGCCGCCGCGCGCCTCGGGGCCTGCTCAACGCCTATGCCGTTGAGGCACATCACACCAAGGAGATTCATGGCATCGCCATCCCCCGCTCTCGCCGCCTGCTCGAGGAGCGGAGCCGCATCGGCGGCGCGTCCCTGGGAGAACAGCGAGGCGGCCTGCTGGAAACCGGCGCGTGCTGACGCCTGGGCTTTATCGTCGGCCATGTGATGCTGTCCCATAAAATATAAGCGCGGCGGATGTCCCTTGGATATAGTATGACAATACGCCGGCACTCGAGCGCAACAACCCCCGCATACCAGGGCGAGCCGATGTCCAGACCCCCCACCAATCCGGCTCCTGATCAAGCCTGGCAAGTCAGGACCTTCGTCGAGAGCGCGGCCGAGCTCGAGGCGCGCGGTGAGCTGGATGAAGCAGAGAACGTTTATCACAACATACTTGCCGTCGCACCCTACCACCTCCACGCCCTCAACTTCCTTGCAGTCAGGGCTCTGGAACGCGACGAGTTGGATGAGAGCGAGGGATACCTGGATCGCGCCTTGAGGGCCGCGCCGGAACGAGCCGCCACACACCAGAACCTTGCCTTGTTGCACCGCGCCCGCGGCAAGCTGCCGGACGCCCTGCAGGAACTGGACCGTGCCTTGGCGTTGAACGCCGAATTGCGCAGCGCCTGGCTCATCAAGGGTGTCGTCCTCGATCAACTCGACCGAAGAGATGAAGCGGTCATGGCGTTATGGCGGGGCTGGCGCCAATTCCCGACGGCGCAGCAACTGACCGAAACCGGCATTGCACCACCTCACCTCCACAAGCTCGTACGCGACGCAGCCCATACCCTGCGCACAAGCCAAAGAGCACTCATGCAGGAGGGGCTCAGGCCGGTTGAAGAGCAGCATGGACGGGCATCCCTCGCAGGCGTATGGGCTGCCTGCGAGATCTACCTGGGAGAACGGCCGCCGGACTACCTGCACCCGTTACAGCGGCCCCACTTCTTGTATCTACCTGGCATCCCCGCCCGCGCATTTTTCGAGCGGGGCGCCCTACCCTGGTCCGGTGAGCTGGAAGCCGCCACTGCCGCGATATGCGCCGAACTCGAAGCGGTGCTGGAGAGCGGTGACGGCACAGAGCCTTACGTCCAGAGCAACAAGGGTATAGACCCGGAGCGGTGGCGGGAATTGGACCATTCGCGACGCTGGAGTGCGTTCCACCTCCTCAAGGCCGGAGCACGCGTCGGCCGTAACTGCGCGCGCTGCCCTACGACCTGGTCCGTACTCGAGTCGCTACCGCTTCCATGCCTCAGCGGACATGCCCCGGAAGCGCTGTTCTCCATCCTCGAGCCCGGCACGCACATCCCACCCCACCACGGCCTCGGGAACTACAAGCTGGTGGTGCACCTGCCGCTCGTGATCCCGGAGGACTGCTCCATCCGGGTTGGGGAGGAGGCGCGCAGCTGGAGGAAGGGCGAGTGCCTCGTCTTCGACGACAGCTTCGAGCACGAAGCCTGGAACCGCAGCAGCGCACGGCGCAGCGTGTTGATACTCGACGCCTGGAATCCCCTGTTGAGTGAGGCCGAACGGGACGGCATGACCGCTCTCGTTGAGGCCATCGCTGTTTTCAACGAGAAGTACTGTAATCCCGCCTGATTCCTGCTATTTTCATCAGCATCGATCCCGGGGCTTCTCTCCTTATGCTCAATCCGCTGTTGGATGCCGCTACGCTCGCCGGGCAATTCCAGCTCAAGAAACGCATTCAGATACGGGATGCGCTGCTCCTGCCGGTCGCAGAGCGCCTGCATCAGTGCTTGGAGGATGAAGTTCCGTGGGGCGTCGCTTACGTGGACCGGACGGGTAAATCCCAGATCATCGCGTCCGACAAGGTCCTGCGTTTCACGCGGGAGGATTGGTCGGCTTTAAACCAGCAAGTGCAAGACACGCCGGCGGATGAGTTCCAGTTCTTCTACAACAGCTACATGATGCTGGCCGCCTACCGGGAAAAGCGTGACCCCGGGCTGGCCCTCAACACCGTGGTGGAATTCCTCAACAGCGACATGTTCCTGGGCTTCGTCCGGCAAGTCACCGGCGTACAGGACGTCGTGCGAGCGGACGCCCAGGCGACGCGTTATATCCCCGGCAGCTTTCTCCGCAAGCACAACGACATAAACCAGGAAAATACCCGCCGGGTGGCCTACGTCATAAATCTGACGAAGGGCTGGCACGCGGACTGGGGCGGCGTACTCCAATTCCTGGACGAGGCGGGTTGCATCGAAGAGAGTTATTTCCCCCTCTTCAACACGCTCACCTTGTTCATGGTGCCCATGTGGCACAACGTGTCCTATGTCGTCCCCTCGGCGGCCCAGGGGCGCTATGCCATCACCGGATGGGCTATGCGCCGCTGATCAGGGCAGGTCAGGGACCCCGAGGCTTCAGCCGCGCTCATCGCATTTGAACCGGCGTTTACTCGCCCGGATCTGCTCACCTCATGTAAAATTGGCACCGCCCCATCAACGGATACTCGCTTGGAAAACCAGAACGTAAGTACCGCCAACGCGCAGATAAAGACGCTTTCTGAAAGCGCTCTAGCCCTCGCTAGCCGCGGGGAGATGGCTGACGCGGAACGGGTCTACAGGCAGATCCTAACCATCGCTCCCTATCATGCCTCATCGCTGAGCTTCATGGCGAGCCAGGCGTTCACCCGCGGCCAACCCGAGGAAGCCCTGGCGCATCTCGACAAGGCTGTGGAAGGCAACCCGGACAATGCGCTGCTGCTAATCAATCGGGCACACGTTTGCGTGAGCATGGATAGCTTCGAAGCAGCCCTGCGCGACCTCGACCGTGTCCTTAACCTGCGGCCTGACATGCATTCTGCGCTGCTGTACAAAGCCTATGCGCACAGAGGCATGGGTGATCTGAACACCGCCATCAAACTAGCTGTTTCCGCCATGAAGCACCTTTCCGATTCCCATGCCTGGCCGGATCAGACAGCGGAAACCACAGAGCTGCCAGAAATATTCATCGAAGCCGCTAACATGATCCGAGCCGCCCAGCTGGCACTGATTGACGCCGAACTGCAACCGATCATCGAAAATCACGGGAAGGATTCCGTGAGCCGCATCTTCGAGGGTATCGCCGTGTTCGCGGGCCTGAGGATCAGGAACCCCGACGAGGCGACCCCCCTCCGCAAGGCCGTGCAGATCGCCGGATTGACGGAAAAGGCGACATTTGACGATGCCGCGTCTAAATGGACGGTCATCACGCATCAAAGCATCCGCGCTGTCCGGGAAGAAGCGAGAGAACTATTGAAACAGCGCAGCTTGGCTTCACAAGCTCTCGCCCGAGACCGATCGTCGGCCGGCGATACCGCAATAGCGAAATACACGCTCAACCTGACCGATGAGCAACGTGCGGCGACCCCCGCGTTCACCGCGCTCATGGCAAAACTTCAACCTGCTGGTCCCGCGGATGACGCGAGTGCGCCGGCGCTCATCTCGGCACCCGCCGGGCAACACCTGCTCCAGTCGAGTTCGGGTGAAAACTGGTTGCTGACGGGTTATGTGGTACTGGACTGTACCGGCGGCGTGCGCCTCTCGATAGGGGGTAACGTGGTGTCCGCGTCTCCGGGAGAATGTATCGTGATGAACAACCTCGCTGATCACATCCTCCAGGCGAGCCACGCGGACGGCTGTGTATTGTTATCCTTCCGGCTGTGGCATCCGGAATTGAGCGTAGTAGAAATCGAGGGGCTCAGCGCAGTACTGCGTGCACTCGCGCGCTTTAGGAAAAAATACTTGTGAGATTTTCTTCGCACGAACGGAATGCGTGAAAAGATTAACGTTATGACATCTCCGCAAAGCCTCCATATCACTCCTGCGTTCGCCTGTCCGATCGCCGACATCATGTTGCCGGGCATGAATGCCGTCAACTCTCGCTTACGCGACTTGTTCCTCCAATGGGAAGCGGATAGCAACCGTAAACGCCTTTCCGAGCCCACTCGCGTGATCAAAGTCGGCGTATACGAGAGCGATTTCCAACTGTTCGCGCGGGATCACCCCGATTTGAAGATGCTCGCTACACTATGCCTGCAGCATCTCGGCTACCTGGTCGCCAAGCTGAACGGCTATAGCAACGATGAGATGAGTCGGCTGCGCATCTACCATCACAGTTGGTACCACCTCACGCGCAACGGTGGCTACACCGCCGCCCACAACCACCCCATGGCATCCTGGTCCGGCGTCTATTGTGTTGACCCCGGCGACCCGGCACCCGACAACGTGGTGAACAACGGCACCTTACGCTTCCTAGACTCTCGCACCATCGGTAATGGCTATATGGACCGAGGCAACGCATACCTTGAAAGCCCATACAGCATCGCGGACCTGGCTTACAATCTTCAGGCTGGAATGTTGCTTCTGTTTCCGTCCTACATGGTCCACGAAGTCGCGCCTTATTTCGGCAAACGGGAACGCATCACTGTCGCATTCAACGCCTGGCTGCGCGATTACCGCGAACCTGTCGGCGAGCCCGCCTTCATAATCAATCGCAATTCTGAATGACGCAGTCCCAAGCGTAGCAGAGGGCCACGGGCCAGACTTCTGTCGCTTGCATTTGACTCCGCTTCCCCTAACTCACGTCGCAACACAGCCGACGGCGGCCGCGGGCCTCGCGGCGCGCGCCCTTACGCATGAAATCGAAACGTCTCACGTGAGTCACGAAACATGGGTTGAGCCCCCAAAAAAAGCGGCCCCGTTACCGGGGCCGCGAACTTCTAACTTGTTATTTTTGTAAGGCTCTATCCGATCAGAACTTCACACTCGCGCGGGCATAGAAGAACTGCCCGGGTATGCGGTTGTAGAAGGGATAGTAGGTGTTACCGAACGCATTGATACCCGAGGGCGGCTGCTTACCGAACAGGTTCTGGATACCGAAGGTGAAGTCGGTGTTCCAATCGCCTACGTGGTAAGTACCCTCCACGTCGTGGTACACGGTCGAACCCACGTGGTTCTGACCAGACTGGGTGAGCGTCGGCAGACCCTGCGGATCCCAATCACGCGCCGCCTCCGTCGTAAGCGGTGTACCGAAGTAGTACTGGTACAAGGCCGCATGCGCCTTGGTGTTGGTATACGTGCAGGCCGCTAGCAAGGTCGTCGGGCTGGCAAAGCCGTTCAAGCAGGGTTCAACCGTATGATCCACATAGTACAGGGACCACATGGCCGACCAGTCACCGTAGTGCCAGGCGAGACTCATGGTTGCACGACGCTTCGGGTAGGAAGCACCGACACCGGGTGAACCCACGGACCAACCGGCGAGGCGGCTGGTCGCGAAGCCACCCGGCACCGTCGCGTTCGGCACCGTGTTGTCGTAGCGCTTCAGGATGTTGATATCCAAGCCCAGTTTGAAGTCGCCCGCACTGGTGCTCGGGAACTTGTAGTGGGTACTGATATCGAAGCCATCGGTCAGGACCGAACCCGTGTTCGTGTTCGTGTTGATGACCTGGTTGATCTCGCCGCCCGCCACCGTGATCAAGCTGCAATACGGTTGCACGTTGTTGAAGTAGCAGCCGTTCACGATGTTCTGCGTGCCCAGCGTGCTGACCGTATTGACCAGGTTGATCCAGTAGTAATCGACGCTCAGGTCGTAACCCGTCAACCAGTCTGGGTTGTAGACGAAGCCCGCCGTCTTGGAGATGGACTTCTCCGGGGACAGTGCCGGGTTACCACCGTTCAGCGTGTTGATCTGCCCGCCGTTCTGAGGAGCGACGACCGGGTGACCATTGGGTCCGCAGAACGCCGGTCCCGCCTGCCCAACGGTGCAAGGATCCACCGCCGGTGTGGCGTTGTTACTAACACCCAGGTAGAACTCCGAGATGCTCGGCACCCGGAAGCCCTGCGACCAGCTGCCGCGCAGCAGCAACTCGTCGTTCGCCTGCCAGCGCAGGGCCGCCCGCGCCGTCGAGGCGTGGTCCGCCCCCGGCACGAACTTCTGGCCCTGGCCTACGCCGCCCCATTTGAACTGGGAGAAGCGGTCGGCAATGTCCAGGCTCACGTCCTTCATGAACGGCGCATCCGTCACCAGCGGGATGTTGAACTCGAAGTACTCGGCATCGGTGGCCACGCGGCCGCTGGTCGGCTTGGCGGCAAGGCCGGTGGTGTTGCCGAAGGAGACGAGCGCATCCGGGTGGAAGAAGCCGTTCTGCTCCAGGTACTCGTAGCCGAGCGCCAGGCCGAGGGGGCCGGCCGGCAGGTCGAACAGGTCGCCGCTGATGTTGGCGGCGTAATCCCGCTCGTCCTCGCGGTCCACGGTATGGGCTTCAAAGCCGAAGCCCGACACCTGAGCCGGGGTGATGGTCCCACCCGCGGGGCCGTCGCCGCCGAACATATCCAAGGGGGTGCAGCTCGGCGGAGCGCAGTTCTGGCTCAGTGCATTCTGCAGGGCGGCGGTGTTGAAGTCGCCGGTACCGGACTGAGCGAACACGTTGCTGCTATAAGCTCCGCTCAATTCCCAGTCCCACTCGTTGCCGAGCATGTTGAAATAGCCCTTGAACGCGCTGGTCCAGTGGAAGGTGTCCACGTTCTGGTCCGAGACGCGGTCGCCGGACTCGATCATGCGCCGGCGCATGGACACGAGCTCCACACCGTTGGTCAAGCAGTTGGCCGAACCGTAGGCGTTACACCAGGCGGCGAAGTTGGCGTCCGGCACCTGCCCGCCGTTGATCGGGTCAGCCGGATCCACCGGGTCGGTCTTGGGATAGGGCACCAAGTCCACCCCGAACGGGTTGTAGGGGTTGCCGGCGGCGACGCCGATGTTGACACCTGCGTTCGTCTGACCCTGCGATTGCTCACCCAGGAACAGCGGCTCCGGCGCCAGTTGCTGGATGGAACGGCGGTTGTTGAACAGCACCTCGGTGGTGAAGGTCAGGTTGTCGGCGATGTCGTAATGGCCCTGCACATACAAGCTGGTGCGCTCGTTCGGCGCCAGCAGGTAGTTCAGTGGGGCGTAGTTGAAAGCGTCCCGACCGAAGCTGAAGTCCTGCCATACGCCCGCACCGGTGCCGGGCGTGGGATTCGAGCCTGGGTTGACCAGAGTGATATCGCACTTGGTCGCGGGGCCGGGGCCGCCGGGAACTCTAGACGAATAGAACGTCTTGAGGGTCACGCCCGTGGGGCAGATGTTCGGTACACCGCCGGCGAAGTCGCCCAGGGACTGGTTCAGGATGAACCGGCCGCCGGGGATGGAGCTGCTGCCGCCACCCACGCCGTAGATCGCTTCCTTGGAGATGGTGCGGTTGCCCGCGAGAACGCCCGTCTCGTTGGTGTAGGAGACGTTCATCAGAACGCCTGCCTTATCACCGCTCGAGCCGACTGTGAAGTCATAGCTCTGCTTCTTGCCGTCGTTATGGCCATTGCCGTGATAGATGCCCAAGTAGGCATTGGCCTCGGCGCCGTTGTAGTTCTTCACCGTGATCACGTTGATCACGCCCGCGATCGCGTCGGAACCGTAAATGGCCGAGGCGCCGTCCTGGAGGATTTCAACGTGGTCGATGACCGAAGTCGGAATGCTGTAGAAGTCGACGACGTTGCCAATCTCCGTCACCCAGCGTTTGCCGTTCACCAGCACCAACACGCGTTGCGCGCCGAGGTTGCGCAGGTCAACGTTCTCTTCGCCGTCGTTACCGTTGTTTACTTGGCTGTTCAGGGCGGAGCCCGCGGAGGTCAGGTTCTGCAGTACGTCGCCGATGCTGGCGAAGCCGGATTCCTTGATCTGCTGAGCGGAGACGATGGTGACCGGCTGAGCGGTCTCGACGGAGGTGCGCTTGATGCGCGTGCCCGTCACTTCGATTTTGCCCAGTTGCGCAGTGCTGCTGGCGTTTGCATTTTGGTCGGCGTCCGCGGCAAATGCCGACGGCGCAGCCACAGCGGACACGGCGCCCGCGACGAGCGCGTAACGCACGGCTTTGCTGACTTGGTTACTGTTCATCCGAGACTCCTAAAGATTTTGTGGAGAGTGGGAACTTGAACACCCCTTAGAACGCGGCAAGCCACGTCGCCGAGGCCCAGTATCTCTTTCTCGTTAATGACGCCCCGTCAGAGCGGAATCGCAGTCAATCCGCCCATGACATAAAGGCATCCGTTGGAATAATAGCACAGCAATTCGCGATTGGAAGGCCGTTTGTTGCTAGTGAGATACAGATTATTTCTGCAGGATGCTTGCCATGTCTGGAGAGAGTCTAGTTAGCGATTAAATGTTGTATTAATACAACATATATTTCATAAGCCCTTGAATCCCTACCATTCAACACTATGGAGCTAAGACCTATACCTTATTACTATGCGAGCCCCAGACGGCAGCTGTAGACCCTAATGCACCCCTCCCCCCACACCAGCCCCAGCGCACCTGAGCGACTGCTGGAACGCGCCCTCGCCCTATTGCAAGCCGGACAGACCTCGCAAGCCGCTGCCTACCTCAAGGAAGCGCGCACCCTTTACCCGCGGGATCCACAAATCCTTTATCACCTGGGGAACAGCCTACGCCTCTGTGGTGCCGTCCCTGAGGCGGTCGAGGTCCTTGAGACTGCTATCGATCTGGATCCGGGGTTGGTTGATGCTTGGTTCAGCCTGGCATTCCTGCACATACGCGAGGGGCGAAACAGCCAGGCGAGCGAGCTACTGATCGACCTCTGCAAACGCTTTGCGAAAGACGTCCAGCTGCACCGCAAGGCAGCCGACTTGCTTGCCGGGATCGGCGCAGAAAAAGCTGCGGCAACATTATATGAGGGCATCGTTGACATCGAGCCGGGGCGTTCTGGGGCCCATATGCAACTGGCCCTCCTGTATCAAAAACTCGGCCACTACGCGGAAGCAGAATCACAACTAAACCGCGTGATCGCCCTGGACCCTGGCAACGGTGCCGCTTATATGCTGCTCGCGAATTCTCGACAGATGTCCGATGAAGATCGTCATCTCGAGCCGCTTTTCAAGACTGCGCTTAACAAACAAGACGCCACGGACGAAACCAGGAGCTGTCTCCATTTCGGCCTCGGGAAGTTATATGACGACTGGGGTGCCTATGATCAGGCTTTCGACCATTACCGCCATGCCAATCAGCTGAAGCGCGGGCAGTACCGATTCGACCGTGAAGCCTGGCGTGAACAAGTGTGCCGTCTGATAGCAATCTTCGATAGCGTCAAACCCGGCAATCCTTTCTTTGCCGCGCCAAGACCGGTTCCTGGTTTCATAGTTGGCATGCTACGCAGCGGCACGACGCTGTTGGAACGGTTGCTCACTACCAGTGACAAACTGCATGGCCTGGGAGAGACAGAACGACTGGATGCCTTCATCGGGCACCTATCTAGCATAAAAGGCGTGCCCTACCCTGAGTGCGTATTGCAGTTGGAACCCGGGGAGGCTGATTTGATCGCGGCTGATTTTCGTCGACATGTCGCTACCGGGCATGAATGGGCCATGTTCGTGCTGGACAAGAACCCGCTGAATTTCATGCATGTAGGGTTGATTGCGCTGCTGTTTCCGGACTCGCCGATATTCCATTGCCGCCGCGACGCGTTAGACACCTGCTTGTCGGTCTATTTCCAGAACTTCGCACATGCGAGGAACAATTATGCATATGACCTCGATGACATCGCCGCCTTTTATGCGGGTTACGAGAAACTCATGTCTTTTTGGGAAACCGCTTATCCTGGGCGACTGATCCACGTCGAGTATGAAAAGCTGGTCGAGAAACCTGAAAGTGTGATGCGTGGTTTGTATGAAAAATTACAACTGGATTGGGTGCCCGATGCTATCCAACCCCGAACAAATCCGGCTACCATATCCACAGCAAGTGTCTGGCAAGCGAGACAATCCATCTATACACAATCCATAGGACGTTGGCGGAACTATTCAAAATACTTGTCACCATTGAAAGACGCCCTCGGCGAATATCGCGCTTTGTATCAATAGGTAATCAGTGCAGAACATGACAGATCAATCCCAACAGAAAACCAACCGTCTCCTGGATAAGACCCGACGGTTGATGGCCCAAGCAGTCCATTTGCAGCAGCAGGGCGCGTTTGACGACGCCGAGCGGCTCTACAAAGACATCTTGCGCGATCAACCAAACCATGCTGATGCCTTACATTTCTTAGGACTGCTCAAACATTTGAAGAACGGCAGTGCGGAAGGCATAGAACTGATGAGGAGAGGCATGGAGTTCGGCCTGCCGAACGCAGGATATATGCTCAACTTCGGCAAGGTACTGCAGGCGCATGGACGCGCCGACGAGTCCATCCCTTATTTCAAGAAGGCGCTGGCACTATCACCTTCGCTTGCCGAATGCTGGACGGCTCTCGGCAGAAGCCACGAACTCCTGAATATGCCGTTCCAGGCCTGTGACGATTACCGCAAAGCCTACGAGGCTGACCCCCTATCTGGAGATGCTGCACTGGACTTTGCCCGCGCACTGCGCAACACAGGTGACATGCAGGAAGCGATCGAGGTGTGCTCGCGCTCGCTGCAACAAAGCCCGGAAGCCTGGCATTTCCTGTACATCGAGGTTATGTGCCTCCTGGATATGGGACGTGCAGAGGAAGCATTGGAAAAAATGCAGGCGGCATACACGGTCGATCCGCTTTCCGCTCAATTGCACTACAGCATGGGCTTGGTGGCAGCGGAATTGGGAAGATTCGATGATGCCAGGGCAAGATACGCCAAGGCATTAGCGATAGACCCCCAGTATTACCAGGTCTATTACAGCTTGGCTGCCATCCAGAACCCGGCAGCGGATAGCGCGGGTGTAGCGGAGTTAGAGCAGCGGCTGAGACAACTGCCCCCCAGGACTCCTGAGGCAGCAGTGTCGGCTGAATTTAGCCTCGGCAAGATGCTCGAGGATTTGGCGGACTACGATCGAGCTTTCAGTCATTTCGATCTTGGCAATAAGATCATGCGCCGGCTGGTAACTTACAACACGGCGGATCAGACCGCCTACATCGAAAGTCTGACGAGTCGCCTGAATGAAGATTTCATCACGAGAGGCGAGAAAACAGGTTCGCAAAGTCAATTGCCGGTCTTCATCGTCGGTATGGTGCGCTCCGGGACCAGCCTGGTCGAACAGATACTCGCCGGTCACCCGAAACTCGCGGGGGGCGGTGAATTACCGTTCCTGCCCCAGTCCCTCAGCAAGTATACCGAGTCGTCGCGAGCCCCGATGGGCGACAGGATCACATCTCTGTCCGATGAAGATCTCAAGGCAATGGCTGAGCGTTATCTTGCTAAGGTCACGGCGCTCTACCCCGGCGTGCAGCGTGTGACGGATAAACTGCCCGGCAATTTCATGCTGCTCGGACTTATCCGCGCGCTGTTCCCCAATGCCCTGATTATCCACTGCGAGCGCGACCCGCTGGATACATGCCTATCCTGTTATCTGACTCATTTCGATTCAGGTCTTCAGTACTCGTATGTCATGACTGAATTGGGCGAGTATTACCGGCTATATAAGCGTGCGGTGG
>DATIEQ010000030.1:0-6931 GCA_035455665.1 Gammaproteobacteria bacterium
TATACCTCGACGCCGGAGCACCGGCGGCTGGCCGAGGCGTCGCGCGACGCGTACGGGCACGTGCTCGACCGTTCCGGCTACGGGCGGATCACGACCGAGATCCGCGAGGCGCCCGAGTTCTACTACGCCGAGGACTATCACCAGCAGTATCTGTCGAAGGACCCGTTCGGCTACTGCGGGCTCGGCGGCACCGGTGTCGCGTGCCCCACCGGGGTATCGGAGGTCGCGCGCGGCGCCTGAGTTCTACTACGCCGAGGACTATCACCAGCAGTACCTGGCCAAGAACCCGGCCGGTTACTGCGGCCTGGGCGGGACCGGAGTCGCCTGCGCGTTGTAAACTGCTGGCCGGGCCCTCGCCCCGGAGTCTCCGGCATGGCGGAAGACGAACACCGTGACGTCAGGCTGAACGACCCGGAAGCGGACCGGTTGATGGTCGAGACCGAGGTGGTCTGGGCTTATCTGCCGCACCTGCTGCGCTATCCGCTGCGCGGCTACGCCCTCAACATCGTCGTCATGATGGGCGCCTGGATCTGGCTCTGCGGTTTCGCCGGCGTCTTCGGCATCCCCGCCGCCAGCATCCTGTTCGGCTGGATGGGCCATTACTTCATGGGCGTGGTGGCGCAGACCGCGAGCGGCCACGCCATCCCACCGCCGCTCGGCACCGAGGTGCTGTTCCAGGGCGACAAGCTGCGCCTGGGCTTCCTGGTGGGCTACATCACGGCGGTGCTGAGCTTCACCGTCACCCTCTCGCACGGGGGCCACACCAACCTCGCTCTGTTGCTGTTCGCGCTGGGCGTGTTCCTGTTGCCGGCCTTCATCGCCTGCCTGGCCCTCGAGCCCACCGCGATCCACACCTTGAACCCGCTGACGCTGCTGACCTTCGTCATGCACACGGGCCTGCCCTATGTCATCGCCTGCCTGCTCATGGCGGCGATCGGTTTCCTGGCCGTGGTTTTCGCGGGCCACGTCTCCGGCATCTTCACCGGCATGCTCACCATCTATCTCCTGATGTTCGCCTGCCACCTGGTGGGCTTCATCGCCTACCATCACCACGAGGACCTGAACCTGGCGGTCTCGGTGGCCAAGCCCACCGAGGAGTCCCGCGCCATGGAGGCCCAGGCGAAGCGAATCAAGGCGCTGCTCGCGAAGGTGGATGCCTGCCTACAGGCCAAGGACCCCCGGGGTGCCCGCGACGCGCTCCTGGCCGAGAACGCCGCGGGCCTCGCGAACCCGCGTCTCTACAACGAGGATCTCTTCGAGGCCCTGCGCGCGCGGCATGAGGACGCGCTATCCCTGGTGCAGGGCGTGCGTCTCATCCAGGCGCTCATGCGGGAGAAGCGGACGGCCCGCGCCCTCGACATCTGCGAGCAATGCCTGGACCTCTCCGCCCAGTTCGCCCCCGAACCGCAAGAGCTCGTCCTGCCCATGGCGGAGGAGGCGGTGCGCACCAGCCGGCTCAAGCTCTTCGACAAGCTCTCAGCCGCGGTCGTCGCGCGTTGGCCGGACAGCGACGCGGCCGCCGCCGTGCAGTTCCTGAAGGCGCGGCAGCTCGCTGAGCAGAAACAGGACGAGGCCGCGCGTAGCCTCCTCGAGCCGCTGCTCGCCAAGACCTCCCATCCCTGGAAGGCGCGCATCGCGGCGCTGCACGCCGCCCTCGCGAGCCTGCAGAAGAAGGCCTGAACCCCGGCCCGTTCGGCCGCGGCGCAGGGCTCAGGCGCCGGCCGTCGCCTGCTTGCGGATCTTGCCGGGCGCGGAGCCGCTGACCCGCTTGAAGGCCCGGCGGAATGCCGCTTCCGTCTGGTAACCCAGCTGTTCCGCGATCTTGGTGACCGTGTTGCGCCGGTCGCTCAAGAGATCCTTGGCGAGATGCATGCGCCAGTGAGTCACGTACTGCATCGGCGTCAGTTCCAGCATGGCACTGAATTTCTGCGCGAACGCGGTGCGCGACATGCCGGCGAGATCCGCGAGTTCCTGCACCTGCCAGTCGTGGCCGGGGTCCTGGTGGATGGCGCCGAGCACCCCCGCCAGGCGTGGATCGGCGATCGCGGCCAGCAGGCCGCGCTGTTGCGGCTGGCTCTGCATGTAATGGCGGATGATCATCACGTACATGATCTCGGCGAGCCGCTCCAGCACCGCCTGCCCGCCGGTGCCGCCGGACTCGTATTCCGACATCATCATGCGGGCGAGCGCGTGCAGTTGCGCGGAGGTGCCCTGGTCCTCGGCGTGCACCACCAGGATGTCGGGCAATACCCGGATGATCGGGTCGAAGGCACCGGCGGTGGAGGTGACGAGCCCACAGAGCACCGTCGTGAGAGGTCCCGAGGCGCCCTCGGGCGTGAGCGTCGGGCGCTTCTCGCGTTGCGGGGTGCCGGTAATCTGGTGCCATTTCCCGTGGGGGAGCATGACCAGGTCGCCGCCGCGCAGGGCGATGGGCGTCTCCAGCTCATCGGTATGCAGCCAGGCCGCACCGCGTCCGATGAGGTGGAAGATCGAACCGCTGAACCCCGTGCTGTCGAGCGCCCATTTGCCGCAGAAGCTGCCTTTGCGGCAGATGTGGGCCGCCACCCTGAAGCTATGCAGGACGTTGGATAGGAGGTCGAATTCTGTCTTTTCGGACATAAAAAGCGTCTTTTTAGGCCTATAGAAATCCGTTTGATTGGACGAGTATGTGCTTCCTACCCGGGCGGTGCAAGCCTAGCCCGGAACCTTCAGGAGGCACTCATGACCCGTTTCGATGTGTATACCCCGATTACTGCCCCAGCTGGCTCGCAACAGATGCTCTCCGAGGTGCAGCAAGCTTTCGGATTCCTTCCCAATCTCTACGGCGTGATCGCTGAGTCGCCGACCGCCCTCAAGGCTGCGATCTCCATGGGCGACGCCTACCGCACCGGCAGCCTGAGCGCCGCCGAACAGCAGGTGGTACTGCTCGCCGTCTCGGTGGAAAACCGCTGTGAATTCTGCACGGCGGCCCATTCCTTCACGGCCCGGCACATCGGCAAGCTGCCGGACGCCGACGTGCAGGCTTTGCGCCAAGGACGGAACCCCGCCGACTCACGGCTGGCGACGCTCGCGCACTTCACCCGTCTCGTGGTCAGCCGGCGCGGCTGGGTCCCCGAGGCGGAGCTGGAAGCCTTCCTTGCGGTCGGCTACACCCGCGCGCAGGTGATCGAGGTGATCCTCGGGGTCGCCATGAAGACGCTGCACAACTACATCGATCACCTCGCGCACACGCCACTCAATCCCCAGTTCCAGCCTGAGCGCTGGTCACCCGAACAAGTCGCCGCTTGAGGAACACATCATGATGTCGCAGCAGGCCAAGGCTCCCACTCTCGACATGCAGGGCAAGACCGTCCTCATCACCGGCGCGAACAGCGGCGTGGGCTTCGCCATGGCCGAGGCCCTGGCGGTGCGCGGCGCAAAGATCGTCATGGTGTGCCGCGACGCCGTGCGCGGCGAGGCCGCTTGGGAGAAGCTGATGCGCGCCTCGACCTGCTCGGTGCCGGTGCTCTTGCTCGCCGACCTGTCCTCCCAACGCCAGATCCGCGCGCTCTCGCAAGACTTGCACGCGCGTTTCGAGCACCTCGACGTGCTCATCAACAACGCCGGCGGCATCTTCTCCCGGCACAGCCTGACCGAGGACGGCATCGAGCGCAGCTTCGCCGTCAACCATCTCGCGCCTTTCCTGCTGACGAAGCTCTTGTTGGACCTGGTGCTGGCCGCGCCCGCCGGGCGGGTGGTCAACGTCACCTCAGAGATCCACGCCGGGTCCATCGACTTCGACAACCTGCAAGGAGAGAGGTCCTACGGCTTCATGGCGGCCTACAAGCGCAACAAGCTGGCAAACATCCTGTTCACCTACGAACTGGCGCACCGGCTCGCGGACGGTCGCATCACCGTGAACTGCTTCAGCCCGGGCCCCACCCGCACCCGCTTCGGCGACGACATGACGGGCTTGCCGCGGCTCTTCCCGCTGCTGTTCAAGCGCGTGCCCTTCCTGTTCAAGAGCCCGGAGCAGGGCGCCGAGACCGGCGTGTATCTCACCGCCTCCCCCGCGGTGGCCGGGATCTCAGGGCGCTATTTCTTCCGCAACCGGGACGAGCGCACCAAACCGGTGAGCTACGACATAGCGGCCGCGAAGCGCCTGTGGGACGTCAGTGAACAGCTGGTCTCCGGGGCGCGCGACGCGGATCGCGGCTATGCATCGGCCGGCGTGCTGAGCCCCAGCGCCATCTGACACTGTTTTCCCCGGAGAGGACCGACCATGAGAACCGCCGTCGTCATCGCCGATGCCCTGCTCAAGCTCAGCGGCCTCGCGCTCCTGGCCCTGGGCCTGTTCTTCTGGGCGGGCAAGGCGCTCGACCTGATCCCCCTGCACATGATCCTCGGCGTGGTGTTCGTGCTCACGCTCTGGACCCTCGCCGTCCTCGGCTGGCGCGCCGGGCTCGGGTTCCAGGGTGCCGCCCTGCGCCTCGCCTGGGGCCTCGGCGTGCTGCTGTTGGGCATCGCCCAGAGCCGGCTCCTGCCCGGTGCGGAGCATTGGATCGTCCAGGGGCTGCATCTCTTCGTGGGCGGCTTCGCCATCAACCTCGGTGCGCGCTTCGCCGCACGCATGAAGAAAAGCATGGCGGCTGCCCCAGCCGCGGTGACCCGCGATGCCGCCTGACACAGCGCTCGTCGCGGCTCCCGCCCAGGGGGCCGAGGCGCGCACCGGGCGCTCGCCCTGGCTCATCGCGCCGGTGGTGGCGCTCGCCGCGTTCATGGAGGTGCTGGACATCTCCATCGCCAACGTGGCGCTCAACCACATCGCCGGCTCCATGTCGGCGAGCGAGGACGAGTCCACCTGGATCCTCACCTCCTACCTGATCGCGAACGCCATCGTGCTGCCCATCAGCGGCTGGCTGTCGGAAGTGGTGGGGCGCAAGCGCTTCTTCATGCTGTGCATCGCGGGCTTCACCGTGAGTTCCGTGCTCTGCGGGCTCGCCCCGAACCTGGGCCTGCTGGTCCTGTTCCGCGCCCTCCAGGGGGCCACCGGCGGCGGCCTGCAGCCGGTCTCCCAGGCGATCCTGGTGGACAGCTTCCCCCAGGAGAAGCGCAGCACCGCCTTCGTGTTCTACGCGCTCGCCACGGTGTTCGCCCCGGCCATCGGCCCCATGCTCGGCGGCTGGATCACCGAAGAGGCGTCCTGGCGCTGGGTGTTCCTCATCAACCTGCCGGTAGGCATCGCGTTGCTGCTGCTGGTGAACATCATGGTGCAGGACAGTGCCGCCGCCGTGGCCACCCGCGCCAAGCGGCTCGCGGCGGGCCTCAAGGTGGATTACTTGGGCTTCGGCATGCTGGTGGTGGGCCTCGGCAGCCTGCAGCTGCTCCTGGACAAGGGCCAGCGCGAGGACTGGCTGAACTCCCACTTCATCCAGCTGCTGGCGCTCGCCGCGGTGGCGGCGCTCGTGGCCTTCGTGGTGCGGGAGCTCAGGACCGACGACCCCATCGTGGACCTGAAGCTGCTCAAGAACCGCAACTTCGCCATGGCCAACGGCTTCATCGTGGTGCTCGGCTTCGTGCTCCTGGGGAGCACCCAACTCCTGCCGGAGTTCGTGCAGGACCTCCTGGGCTACAGCGCCACGGACGCGGGCCTGGTCATCTCGCCGGCGGGCTTCATGCTGTTCCTCATCCTGCCCATCGTCGGCAAGCTCTCCGGCAAGGTCGACACGCGCTGGCTGCTGATGTTCGGCTTCGGCTTGTCGAGCTTAGGCCTGCTCACCATGACCACGCACCTCGACCAGTATGTGGATTACAAGACCATCGTCATCCTGCGTGTGGTGCAGATGGCGGGGCTGCCGTTCCTGTTCATCCCCATCAACGTGGCCGCCTACGTGGGCATCCCGGCGGAGAAGAACAACATGGCGACCTCGATCATCAACCTGTCGCGCAACCTCGGCGGCAGCGTCGGTATCGCCATCCTGCAGACGCTGCTCGCGCGGCGCGTCCAATACCACCAGAGCGTGCTGGCCGAGAACGTGGGGGCCTACGACGACCGGGCGAGCGGCGCTCTCGACGGCCTCACAGCCCACTTCCAGAGCCTGGGCGTGGGCCTGAACGACGCGCTGCAACAGGCGCAGGCCACGCTCTACGGGATGGTGCAGCAGCAGTCGGCCCTGCTCGCCTTCATCGACTGCTTCTGGGTGATGGGCGTCGCCTTCCTGCTGATGCTGCCGCTGGTATTGCTGCTCCGTAAGGGCACGGGCGGCAACCCCATGGCGCACTGACAGACACTCTCCTGACAACCGCTGTCAGGAGGACCGCTGCCCCCGCTGGCTGAAGCGCCCGGCGGCGTTATCATCTATAGATGTCCCTGGACCTCTTCCACCCCGCCACCCAAGCCTGGTTCCGCAAGGCTTTCCCGGAACCGACGGGCGCGCAGCGCGACGCCTGGCCCGCGATCCGCGGCGGGCGCCACACCCTCATCGCCGCGCCCACGGGCTCCGGCAAGACCTTCGCCGCTTTCCTCGCCGCCATCGACGACCTGGTGCGGGAAGGCCTCGAGCGCGGTCTCGAGGACCGCTGCCAGGTGCTCTACGTCTCGCCCCTGAAGGCGCTCTCCAACGACGTGCAGAAGAACCTGCAGGCGCCGCTCGAGGGCATCCGTAACGAGCTCTTCATGTCCGGCCTGCCCGACGTCGCCATCCGCGCCTGGGTGCGCACCGGCGACACGCCCCAGTCCGAGCGCGAGCGCATGCGCCGCCAGCCGCCGCACATCGTGGTGACGACGCCGGAGTCCCTCTACATACTCCTGACCTCGGATTCCGGCCGGAGACTCCTCTCACTTCGATCATTGATATCATTCAGAAGTGAACCTACTAATCGTTAAAACGAACTTTGTCGAGTTCACCTTCAAATTGATGTCACCCTTGTTCATAAGGTTTAGCTAATACCA
>DATIEQ010000031.1:0-2453 GCA_035455665.1 Gammaproteobacteria bacterium
GGGCTACGGCTATTACGAACACATGGCCTGGCGCGACGCCTTCGTGAACACCGCCATGCTGCTGGGTGGCATGGGGCCCATGAAGACCGAGGGCCTGAGCGACGGCGGCAAGCTGTTCGCGGGGCTCTTCGCGCTCTATGCCGGACTGATGTTCATCATCGTCATCGGCATCATGCTCGCCCCGGTGATCCACCGGGTGCTGCACGTGTTCCATTGGACCGCGGACCAGAAGGGGAGCTGACCCCCGCCGCCGCGGCTTACGTAACCTTGGGAGAAGGAGAAGATCATGACCCCTGAAATACAGGCATTGGGACTGAGCGTCATCCTTGGGCTGGCGCAGGTACTGCTGGCCGCGACCCTGGCCATCAAGGCCCGCGGGCTCGGTTGGGCCTTCAGCCCGCGGGATGTGCCGATGGAGCCTCTCAAGGGCCTCGCCGGGCGTGTGGACCGGGCGTTCTACAACTTCATGGAGACGTTCCCGCTGTTCGCGTCCGTGGTCCTGGTGGCGCAGTTCATGGGCGTACACGGCCCACTCACGGTCTGGGGCGCGGGCTTGTACCTCTGGGCGCGGGTCATCTACGTGCCGATCTACATGTCGGGCGTCCATGTGCTGCGCACGCTCACCTGGTTCGTGTCCATCGCCGGCATCGTGTTGTTCCTGGTGGCCTTGTTCTGAGCACCACGGCATGTACTATACTGATAGTAGATAGTCCGCCGGAGGCCCGCCATGAAGTCGTTGCTCGTCACCCTCGTGTCGTTGTCGCTCGCCGCCTGCGCAGGGGCGATTTCCAAGTTCGAGGATAACCCCGGGGAATACGGCCTCTATGTGGCGGTGACCAACATCGACATGGATACGCCCATCGCGGTGAAGAACGCCGCCACCGGTGAAGTGGTGGCCCTCAAGGTGCGGCATATGGGTAACTCTCCCGGCTACATCATGGAGACGCTGCAGCCGGGCCGCTATGAGTTCCAGAGCTACACGCCGGATGCGATCACCGACGTGCCGCTCACCACCGCCAACGGCTATTTCGAGGTGCAGGCCAACTGCTTCAACTACGGCGGGCAGTATGCCTTCGGCGTGGACGCCGACGGCGCTCCCGCCTACAACGACTCGCTGACGCTCAAGGACATCGAGCGCCTGCCGTCATCCATCCGCGAGCATGCTGTGGGGCGGGATATCTGCGCCGCGGGCATGGGCAAGCCGAACGAGCGGCTCCCGGCCGCCGACGTGCAGGGGCAGATCGCGCTCTGAACCAGGGTTCAGGGCAGGACGAGGTTGCGGAATATCTTCCAGTGGCCGTCCGGTTGCTTCACCCAGATGGTGAAGTAACCGCCGGCCACGGTCTTGCTGGCGCCGGTGACCATCCGCGCCTGGCCCCACTCGTAGATGTAGCCATGGTCCTCCACCCGCCGGGTGCTGTGGGCTTCGGCGCTCTTCATCGGGCCGCCTTTCGTGAGCGCCGCCCTGGTCATGTCCAGGATGGCGGGGTAACCCGAGTAGCACGTGCCGTCGCGTTTGCAGAATACCGCGTCCGGCGCGTAGGCGGCGGCGACGGTGTCGGCGTCGCCCTTCACCATGGCCGTGCCCCAGTCGCGGTTGGCCGCGTCGATGTCGGTGGCGGCTTGGGGCGGCACCGCCGCCTGGGCGGTGTTGAGGCAGAGGAGAGCGGCGTAGAAGAGCAGGGTGCGCATGGGCAGTGACCCGGTGGTTCGAGTGGGGTTAGTTTAGAACCGGCTGGGGCGGGTTGGTTCCCGCGCGAGGCTGCCGCATGGTGCTGTTCTACCGCCTGCTCGCGGATGCGGTGCTGCTGCTGCACTTCGCGTTCGTCGCTTTCGTGGCCCTGGGCGGCCTCCTGGTGCTCCATCGCTGGAAGTTCGTCTGGCTGCACCTGCCGGCGGCTGCCTGGGGTGCGTTCGTGGAGTTCTACCTGCGTGTCTGCCCGCTCACGCCCCTGGAGAACTGGTTGCGGGTCCGCGGCGGCGGCGCGACCTATGGCGGCGGTTTCATCGCCCATTACATCGAACCCGTGATCTACCCGCCGGGACTCACGCACGGCATGCAGTTGGGCTTGGGGTCGGTCCTGGTCATCGCAAACATCCTCGTCTACGCCTGGGGATGGCGGCGGCATCGGGCCGGTCGCTGCTAGAATCGTCCCGCCACGGGGGTGAGCTTCGAGGGGGTTCGGATGGCGCAGGGGCGGGTGTTCATGCTCACGGCGCTGGCCATGCTGGCCTTCGCCGCCAATTCCATGCTGTGCCGCATGGCCCTGAAGCCGGGCCTCCTGGACCCGGCGAGCTGCATCAGCCTGCGGCTCGCATCCGGCGCGCTCATGCTCTGGTTGCTGCTGCGCATCCGCGCCCCGGGTGGTGGGGCGGCATTCCGGCGCGGCGGCGATTGGACCTCGGCCCTGGCGCTCTTCGTCTACGCCGCTGCCTTCACCTTCGCCTACGTG
>DATIEQ010000032.1:0-7082 GCA_035455665.1 Gammaproteobacteria bacterium
GGTGGACGCGAGCGTGAGCCGCAATCAGGGTGTGCGTGTTTTCATGAGCGACGGGTCACGCATGGTATTCCGTCTCTCGGGTACCGGCACCCGCGGCGCGACGCTGCGCGTCTACTTGGAGCGGCACGAGCCGGACGCGGCGAAACACGATCAGCCGGTGGCATCCGCATTGGCCTCGTTATCGACGGCCGCGCGCGACCTTGCCCGGTTGAAGGAACTGACGGGCTTGGATCGGCCCACCCAGGTCACTTGATTCAATAGCGGCGTTTCAGACCCGATTGATGCAGGATCGTAGTGGCAATCTCTTCTATGGAAGGGTGCGTGGTATTGATGAACTGTATCCCCGCGCCGCGGAACAGCTTCTCTGCCTTCTGCACCTCATAGCTCACCTGGTCGGGCGAGGCATAACGGCTGTCGGGTCGACGTTCTTGGCGGATCAACTGCAGGCGTTCGGGATTGATCGTGAGCCCGTAGAGTTTGGCGGTGTGGGGCAGGAGCGCCTCGGGCAAGCGCCCGCGGTCCATGTCGTCCTCCGTCAGCGGATAATTGGCGGCATAGATGCCGTACTGCAGGGCCAGGTACAGACAGGTGGGGGTCTTGCCGGAACGCGACACGCCCACCAGCACCACGTCCGCCTTGGGATAATGGCGCGTGCTCACGCCGTCATCGTTGGCGAGGGCGAAATTGATGGCGTCGATACGGGTGAGATAGGCGGCGTCGTCCGCATTGGCGTGGGCGCGTCCGGCGGTATGGGAGGACTTCATGGAGAGCTCGCGCTCCAACGGCCCAATGAAGGCATCGAAGAAATCCAGGCACAGCGCCCGGCTCTCGTGCAGCACGGCGCGTAACTCATCCTCCACCAGCGTGCTGAACACGAGGGGACGCGCGCCGTCCTCTTCCGCGGCCGCATTGATGCGCGCCACCGCTTCTTTCGCCTTGTCAACGGTGCTGATAAATGGCACAGTGACCTGCCTGAAACCGGCCCCGTCGAACTGGCTCATGAGGCTGCGACCCAGGGCTTCCGCGGTGATGCCGGTGCGGTCTGAGACGAAGAACACCGTGCGTCGCTTTTCCATGTTTACCGTCCGACCGGCATGAGGTTCGCGGGCTCGCCGCGCGTGCAGCAAGTATAAATTGATTCACGAGAGGAAACCCGTGGATTCGCGCTACGTCATCGGTTTCGAGAAACTCGGCATGCGAGACCTGGACCAGGTCGGCGGCAAGAACGCCTCCTTGGGAGAGATGTTGAGCCATCTGACCAAGCTCGGTGTATCGGTGCCCGGCGGCTTCGCCACCACCGCCGACGCCTACCGCGAGTTCATGGCGCATGCCGGCCTCGCTGAGCGCGTCAATCGCGAACTGGCGAAGCTCAACGTGGACAACGTGGTGGCGCTCGCGGAGACCGGCAAGCGCATCCGCCAATGGGTGGCGGAAACGCCCCTGCCCGTCGCGCTCGAGAAGTGCATCCGCGAGGGCTACGCCGCACTTGGCGGCGAAGCGGCGGTTGCGGTGCGTTCCTCCGCCACGGCCGAGGATCTGCCGGACGCCTCCTTCGCAGGCCAGCAAGAGACCTTCCTGAACGTGCGCGGCGCCGACGAGGTGGTCAAAGCGGTCAAGCTCGTGTTCGCGTCGCTGTTCAACGACCGCGCGATCTCGTATCGGGTACACCACGGTTTCGAGCACGCCGAGGTGGCGCTGTCTGCCGGCATCCAGCGCATGGCCCGTAGCGATCTCGGCTCGAGCGGCGTGATGTTCACCCTCGATACCGAGTCCGGCTTCCAGAATGCCGTGTTCATCACCGCTTCCTATGGGCTCGGCGAGACCGTGGTGCAAGGCGCGGTGAACCCCGACGAGTTCTACGTCTATAAGCCCGCACTCCGTGACGGCAAGTTCCCCATCGTGCGGCGCAACCTCGGCAGTAAGGCCGTGATGATGGTGTACGGCGAAGGCGACGGCCATAGCGTCAAGACCGTCGACGTGCATGACGAGGCACGCGCACGTTTCTGCATCAGCGACGAGGACGTGATCGCTCTCGCCAAGCAAGCGCTCGTCATCGAGAAACATTACGGCCGGCCCATGGACATCGAGTGGGCGAAAGACGGCGCGGACGGCAAGCTCTATATACTGCAAGCGCGTCCGGAGACCGTGAAGAGCCGCCATACCCAGAACATCGAGCGCTACAACCTGAAGCAGCGTGGGCCGGTGCTGGCAGAGGGACGCAGTATCGGTCAGAAGATCGGCGCTGGCACGGCGCGGGTCGTGAAAGACATCAGCGAGATGAGCCGCATCCAGGCGGGCGACGTGCTCATCACGGACATGACGGACCCGGACTGGGAACCGGTCATGAAACGCGCGGCAGCCATCGTCACCAACCGCGGCGGACGCACCTGTCACGCGGCTATCATCGCCCGCGAACTCGGCATCCCGGCAGTGGTTGGCTGCGGTGACGCCACCAAGAAGGTCAAGGACGGCCAAGCCGTGACCGTGTCCTGCGCCGAGGGCGACACCGGCTTCATCTACGCGGGCAAGCTCGACTTCGAGCGCCACGAGATCAGCCTCGGGAACATGCCGGAAGCCCCCCTCAAGATAATGATGAACGTGGGCAATCCCGAGCGGGCCTTCGACTTCGCGGGCCTGCCCCACAAGGGTGTGGGCCTCGCCCGGCTCGAGTTCATCATCAATCGCATGATCGGCGTGCACCCCAAGGCGCTGCTCAATTACGCGGCGCAGCCTGCGGACGTGAAACGCGAGATCCAGGCGCGCATGGCGGGTTACAAGGACCCGGTGAGCTTCTACGTCGAGCGATTGGCGGAAGGTATCGCCACGATCGGCGCCGCCTTCGCCCCCGAAGCGGTGATCGTACGCACCTCGGATTTCAAGTCGAACGAATATGCCAACCTCGTGGGAGGCCGCCAATACGAACCCCACGAGGAGAACCCTATGCTCGGCTTCCGCGGCGCCTCGCGGTACATAGACGCGGGATTCCGCAACTGTTTCGAGCTGGAGTGCCGCGCGCTGAAGCGGGTGCGCGAGGACATGGGTCTCATGAACGTACAGGTGATGATCCCCTTCGTGCGCACCGTGGACGAAGCCCGGCAGGTGACCGAGCTCCTGGCCGTGAACGGACTGAAACGCGGTGAGCGCGGACTCAAGCTCATCATGATGTGCGAGCTGCCTTCAAATGCCTTGCTGGCGGACCAGTTCCTGGAATATTTCGACGGCTTCTCCATCGGCTCGAACGACCTGACCCAGCTCACCCTGGGGCTCGACCGTGACTCCGGGGTGATCGCCCACTTGTTCGACGAACGCAACGACGCGGTGAAGGCGCTCCTCTCCATGGCCATCCAGGCCTGCCGCAGGCGCGGCAAGTACATCGGCATCTGCGGCCAGGGCCCCTCGGACCACCCGGACCTGGCGAAGTGGCTGCTGGAACAGGGCATCGAGAGTGTGTCCCTGAACCCGGACACGGTGATCGAGACCTGGCTGTATCTGGCCGGCAAGACGGGGTAAAGCCCATGCCCATCCGCGAAGAGACCCAGTTCGAGGACCATTTCCCCGTGACCGTGATGTATAGCCGGCACACGGGGCTGGAGGATGTGAACCGCAGCGTATGCGAGGTGATCCGCACGCTGCGGGATGCCCATATCGACGATCCGAAAGAGAACGAAGCGCTGTCCGGGACCGTCACCACCTATGGCGGCTACCAGACCTCCAAGAAGATACAGTTCCTGAACCGCGAGGAAGAAGCCATACGTGTGCTGCGTGACGAGGTGGTGCTGCCCGCGGTCAAACGCTACATGGAGCGCGTCTTCGGCGAGCAGGCGCAGGGCATAAAAACCCGCATGGCGGCATGGGCAAACATATTGAGCGCGGGCGACTGGCAAGCGCCGCACATGCACCCCGCCACGGGCAACCTGGCGAGCGGCGTGTACTACGTCCACGTGCCGGAGAAACCTAAGCCTCAAGGTTGCATCGAGTTCCTCAACCCGCACCCCGTGTCACGCCACCACGGTGTCGGCCTGACGCGCCGCCTCTATCCCAAGACCGGTGACCTGCTGCTGTTCCCGTCCTATTACATCCACTACGTCTACCCGTTCCAGGGACCTGGCGAGCGCGCCATCATCGCTTTCGACGTGACCCAGGTGTCCGAACTGTTGTTTTGAAGACCCTGGGGCGACGCGTGCCCAACTCGAGTGTCCACCCTTCAGCTTGTATGCCGCCCATGGCGGCGAGATGATAGTTACATGAACAAGTCTCAGGCAAGCGACACCGCTTCCAGTTATACCCTCACCCGTAACCCGGCGAACGGCGAGGTCATCGCCCGCACCCGCGAACTCACTGCTGAAGAAGTGCGCGAGGCCATCCGCCGCGCCCGCGCAGCCCAGCCGGCATGGGCAGCCTTACTGTTGCGCGATCGAGCGCGTCATGTGGCAGCCATGCGCAGGGCGCTGCTGGACGACATGGACGATATCGCGTCGCTCATCAGCCGCTGCGTGGGCAAGACGCGACTGGAAGCGCTCGCCACCGAGGTCATGCCCACCGTCACCGGCAGCCGCTGGTATGAGCGCCATGCACGTGCTGAGCTCAAACCGCGGCGACTTGCCACCGGATCCCTCTTGTTCTTCAACAAGAAGAGCACGGTACACAGGCTGCCGCATGGCGTCGTGGGCATCATCTCGCCTTGGAACTACCCGCTCGGCATCCCCATGCACGAGATCGTACCGGCCCTGCTCGCGGGCAACACGGTGCTCTTCAAGACCTCGCCCGAGACCCTGCCGGTGGGCGAGTGGATCGCCGAGCTTTGGTCCAGGGCACAACTGCCGCCGGGTGTCTTCCAACACCTGAACATGGACGGCCCGCTCTGCGGGGACCTGTTCCTGGAAGACGCCGGCGTGGACAAACTCTTCTTCACCGGCTCGGTGCGGGTCGGCAAGCAGCTCATGGCGAAGGCAGCCGCTACCCTCAAGCCCCTGTCTCTGGAACTCGGCGGCAAGGACGCCATGATCGTATGTGCGGATGCCGACCTGGAGCGGGCCGCCGGCGGCGCGGTGTGGGCGGGGCTGTCCAACGCCGGCCAGTCCTGCGCCGGCGTGGAGCGCCTCTACGTGCATCAGGACATCTACGGCCCCTTCATGGCTCTGCTCAAGGAGAAGGTGGAAGCCTTGCGCATGGGAACGCACCTGGACGTGGGGGCCTTATGCACCGACCGCCAGGTGGAGACGGTGCGCCAGCACTACACGGAAGCGCTCGCCGCCGGCGCCACGGTCTTCGCCCGGTCCAAGGCTCCACCGGGAATGAACGATCATTTCATCCCGCCCACGGTGCTCACGGACGTGGACCACAGCATGAGGGTGATGCGCGAGGAGACCTTCGGGCCCATCCTCGGTGTCATGCAGGTCGCGGACGACGCGGAAGCCCTGCGCCTTGCCAACGATTCCCCCTATGGCCTGTCGGGCTCGGTCTGGACGCGGGATCTGCGCAAAGGCGAGCGGCTAGCACGGCGGCTGTCGGCCGGCGCGGTGATGGTGAACGACCACCTGCTCTCGCATGGTCTCACGGAGACGCCTTGGGGAGGCTTCAGGGATTCCGGCATCGGCCGGGGCCACGGTGCTTACGCCTTCGAGGAGGTGACCGTACCCCAGGTGGTGGTGGAGGACTGGCTCACGCTGGCACGCCGCAACATCTTCTGGCACCCCTATGGAGAGGACGTGTACCAGGGCCTCAAGGGTGTGATGACGGCGCTCTACGGCCACGAGTGGCGCGCGCGCACCGCCGGCGCTTGGCGCTTCATACGCCTTCTGCCGCGCATGTTCCGCCGCCGGACTCCCACGACGGCACCGGCGGCAGCTCCGCCGTCCTCCGAACCCCCGAGCGAGCGACAGCAGCTCGCCCAGTTCGAACGCTGGGGCGAAGAGGCTTATTCGCGGATGTACGACGCCCGCTCACCCAGCGGTGATTACAGCGAGGCCAAGGAGAACTTCCACAGCGCCATCAGCCTCGCGAGCAAGCTCGGGCTCACGGACGAAGCGACGCGCCTGGAGAAGCGACTGGAGCACATCAAGAACGTGTTCCGTTCCCAGTCCTGACGGCCTGCCGTTCACGCCATCCTCAGGCTTTCTCCCACCACCGCGCCTTTCGGTGTGCCGGTGAGATAGACGCAGTTGTCCGAGGCGTCGTACTGCAGCCAGTCACAGGGATAAGTCGGCCCGCGGCCTGAAGCGCAGATCGCGAAGTCCTTCCACCATTGCCCCTGTCCCAGACCCACGAGTCCCTGCAAGCCGTAGGCTTCCCAACGGGTCACCATCTCGTCTACGTCAGACCAGTTCATGGCGCCCTCGGTACGGCACAACTGCCCGTCGTGCCAGACCATCTCCCCCAGCCAAGCTGCGTTTCGCTGCAGGAAGCCTGTGAAGCCTCCCTCCCCTCGCAGAGTTTTGTCGAGGGTCGCCACGGGGATCACCAGACTGATGAACTGCAGGCGGATTGCCACGACTCGCTTCCCTGGACGTTCAGAATTCGTTCACCGGTATCTCTTCCAGCACCTCGACGTCGCCGCTCAGGATCAACTCGTCGTCATAAGACTCGGATCCGGCACCGTTCCAATATTCCACCGCGCGCCGTCGCCACTCGCTCATGGAGATGGTATCGCCCATGACGATCTGCATGGTCGCCCGGTGGAGTTCGCCGGTGGCGTTCACCCGGTACACCTTCTTGAAGTCGCCGCGGACGTTGTCCAGCCAGAAGCGTACCGATTTCGGGTCCTCCGGGATCAACCAGATACAGCTCGTGCGGGAAGGCAGGCTGGTATACATCTGCCGGCGCACGTCTTCGAAGATCAGCTCGCGCACCATGCGGGTGGCGAGGAACAGGCTGTCCAAGGTCTCGGCCAGGGTCTTCACCGGATCGTGGTGATAGAAATTGAGTTTAGGTTCCTTGGGCGACTGCTTGCGGTAGAAGTTGAGAGCGCGCAAGGCCACGAGATCCACGGTATAGACCTCGCCCGACTCGGGATGGGTGATGCCGCGGCGCGCCACCTCGAATGCCCGCCAGGCGTTGTTGGGTTCAAGGCCGAAGCTGAGACG
>DATIEQ010000033.1:0-3494 GCA_035455665.1 Gammaproteobacteria bacterium
CGCCGCTGAAGTTCATGTCCTGGATGACGAGGTCCACCGTGTCACGGCTCAATTGCGCCAAGCCATCCTCGGGCGTGACGGCGATGGCAGTGGCGAGCCCATGCAGCTCGAACAATACGGCGAGCGCCTCGCCGATGGCACGGTTGTCGTCGATGACCAGGATCTTTCCCATGCCGGTCCTCTAAAGAAAAAGCAGGTGCTGCGCGGCAGCACCTGCTTTCAGTCTAAGCGTTTGCGCACGCTCAAGACAGTTCATCACACGCTACGGGTTGCGATGGCAGGGGGGATGGCCGCCGCTTTCAATGCCGGCCCCAGGACCGCCAGCAGGCCCAGCGCCCACAGACACAGGATGCCCGCCGGGATGTAGTACCAGGAGATCGACGGGATGTCGTACAAGGTCACCAGCCAGTAATTGAGCGCCACCGCGAGGATCGCGCCGAGGGTGACGCCGATGCTGGTGATGAGCCAGTTCTCCGTCATGAAGTAGCGCACGATGTCGATACGGCGCGCCCCGAGTGCGCGGCGCGTGCCGATCTGCTTGGTGCGTTGGCGCACGCTGAAGCTCGCCAGGCCCACGATGCCGAGGGCGGTGATGGCGAGGATGAGCCCGGTGACCACCGACAGCACCACCGTCATGGCGTGGTCATCCTGGTAAGTGTCGTCGCGGTAGTAAGTCAACGGATGGGCGCTGCGCACGAACATGCCGCTGTGGGCGTCGCCCAGCTTCTGCTGTGCCTCCTTCAGTACCCGGTCGCGCTCCCCCGGCAGGGTGCGCACCAGGAAACGGCTGAAGTCGCCGTCGAACACCGTGGGGAAGATGATCTGCCGCTCGAAACCCTCCCAGTGGGGCCAGGTGCCTTCCATGGTGTCCACCACGCCGATGATGGTGACCGGATCGGCCTGCTCGTAGAACACCTTGCCCAGAGCGTCCTTGCCGGGGTACAGCTTCTCGCCAACGGCGCGCGATACGATGGCCAGGGTCGGCGTCTTGTAGGTATCTTTGCTGATCTCGGTGATCTCCTCGTGGGTGAAGTTACGTCCCTCCACGAGCCTCACGCCCAGGGTGTTGAGCGCATGTTCGTCCATGTGGTAGACGCCGATGGAGACACCACGTGAATGTTGGTTAGGAGCAAGTCCCGCGCTATCGCTCCAGCCGCCGCCGCTCAAGGGGACGGACTGGGAATAGGTGACATCCACCACGCCCGGGATACCCTGTAGCGCATCCCGGTTGACGCGCAGGGCCTCGGCCGGGTTGTAGCTTGGGCTGTAGGCGCTCAGGTTGATGACGAAGATGTTGTCCACGTCCATGCCGGTGGTGCGTGCGATCTTGCTGAGCCGGTCGTGGATGATGAACACGGCGTTGCAGACGATAGCGAGCGTGAGCGCGATCTGCAGCGCGATCAGCACTGCACCGGTCTTGTTGCGCAGCATGGCGCTCAGGATGGGGCGGATGTCCATGGCGGCTCCTTATTGGATCTTGAGGTAGATGGCGGGCGGGATGCGCACCACGCGCCAGGCAGGGTAGAGGCCGGCGAGCATGCTGGCGACGACGGCGAGCAGCAGCGACACGCCCACCATGGTCCAGTCGAGGTGCGCGATGCGGCTGCTGTCGCTGATGAGCTGGCGCACGCCCAGGAGACCGAGCCAACCCAGGCCGAGGCCGAGCAGACCACCGCTCACGCCGACGACGCTGGTCTCCACCAGGTACTGGCGGAACAGCGCCAGCCTGCTCGCCCCCAAGGCCCGGCGCAGGCCGATCTCGTTGGAACGACGCAGGAACTTCGCCAGGATCAGGCCGATGGTGTTCAGCATGCACACCGCCAGGAACATGAACGACAAGCCCACCAGCGCCTTGCTGTCCTTGCTCACCACCTTGTTGTACTTGAGCCATTCGTCCACGTCGCGCAGGTGGTTGTTGAGAGGGCGTGCGAAGCGGCCGAGCTTCTTCTGCTCCTGGACATAGCCGTCTAGATATTGGTGGTAGTCGGCGCGCGCCGCCGGCGTCGACAGCTCCGCCCAGGCCTGTATCCACACGCATTCCGAGTTCAGGTAGCCCTGGAAACTATTGTCTTTGGGAGCACCCCAGCAGCTGTTGTTGCCCGTCGAATGCAGTTCCATGGGTACCGTCAGGCTGAAGGGGATATAGACGTCCTCCATATCCTCGAAGGAGCCGTTTTCCAAGTCATAGAACTTCGGTGAGGGTTCCCACTTACCCAGCACGCCGACGATGCGGAAGCGGCGGTTGTTGAGCGTGATCTCCTTGCCGACGCTGTTGCCGCCGCCGAACAGTTTCTCGTTGGTCTCCTGGCTCACCACCACCACCTGCTGGCCGCCGTCGTCGGCGGCCTTGTCCCAGGGACCGCCATACTGGAACGGGACATCGAACATACCGAAGAAGTCCTTGTAGGTGACCCGCGCCAGCTTGAGGTCCGGCTTGATGGCCGGGTTGTCGGTCTGCAAGGTGAGTGCCGCCTTGAAGCTCACGTTCTGGTGCTCTGCCTTGGCCGCCCGCATCAAGGCCATGGCATCCAGATAAGTCACCTGGGTCGGTGGCTCATTGGGTTCGTCGTAGGGCGCATCGGGAGACCAGTTGTCCAGCTGCACCGCGTAGAGCTGGTCGCTCTTGTAGGCGATGGGGTCGTTGGACATGGAATGGTAGATGGCGAGCGTGGTGGTGGACATGCCGATGCCCACAGCGATGGCGCCGATCATGAGCGCCGTCAGCACCGGGTCGCGCTTGAGGCTTACGAGAGCGAGGCGCAGGTTGTAGATGAACATGGCTTATATCTCCGTCAGGATCTTGATGGCACCACTCATGTGCCGCGGGTGGCGGTCGCCGGGGAGACGGCCGAGGCTTGCAGCGCCGGTCTGAGCACGGCCAGCTGCCCCAGCGACCACACCACGAGGGCGCTGATGGGCAGGTAGATGAGGGGCAGGCGCGATGCGCCGTAATACTCGATGAGGGCGATGTTCATGGCCACGGTCAGCGCCAGTCCGGCCATGATGCCGAAGCCGACGATCAGGAAGTTCTCGGCCTGGAAGTAACGCAGGACGTCGCCGCGGGTCGCGCCGAGCGCACGGCGGATGCCGATCTGGCGGTGCCGCTGACTCACCCAGAAGCTCGCCAGACCGACGATGCCGAGGGAGGTCACCAGCAGCAACGCCACGATCACGCCGGCCAGCATCCCGGCCATGGCGCGGTGCGGACCGAAGTAGCGGTGGCGCAGCACCGGCAGCGGGCCGCTCTCTTCACGGTCGAACACCACGTCGGGCATGAGCCTGGCGATGGCGGCCTCAGCGTCGCGGTATACCCCCGGCAGGTCCTTCGGGTCGGCGCGCAGCAGGTAGCTGCCGGCGAAGGCCGCTCCGGGTTGGGCCGGCACGAACACCGACCAATCCGGGTCATTCTCCTCGCCGCCGGCGGGCTCGGGGATCGCGAGGTGCTCCAGCAGGCCGACGACGCGGAAGTGGAACTTGTCCATCCAGAACTCCTT
>DATIEQ010000034.1:0-7107 GCA_035455665.1 Gammaproteobacteria bacterium
CTTCCTCACCCTCGGCATTGCCCTGGGCTCCTTCTGGGCCTACTACGAACTGGGCTGGGGTGGCTGGTGGTTCTGGGACCCGGTGGAGAACGCCTCCTTCATGCCCTGGCTGGTCGGCACGGCGCTGGTGCATTCGCTCGCGGTGACCGAGAAGCGCGGCGCCTTCAAGAGCTGGACCGCGCTGCTCGCCATCGCGGCGTTCTCCTTGAGCCTGCTCGGCACCTTCCTGGTGCGCTCCGGCGTGCTGATATCCGTGCATTCCTTCGCCAGCGACCCGAAGCGCGGCATCTTCATCCTGGCGATGCTCGGCGCCTTCGTGGGCGCCGCGCTCACGCTCTACGCCTGGCGCGCGCCCTCGCTCACCCGCGGCGGCGGCTTCCAACCGTACTCGCGCGAGACCCTGCTCCTGCTCAACAACCTCTTCCTGGTGGTGGCCGCGGCCTCGGTGCTGCTCGGCACCTTGTATCCATTGGTCGTTGACGCGTTCGGCCTTGGGCAGATCTCGGTGGGGCCACCCTACTTCAACAGCGTGTTCATCCCGGTGATGCTGCCCTTCCTGATCCTGATCGGCATCGGCCCCTATGTGCGCTGGAAGCACGGCGACCCGGCGGCGACGGTGCGCCTGCTGCGTATCGCCGGGCCGGTGGCCTTGATCGCAGGTGGCGTGGCGCTCGTGGCGGCGAAAGCGGAGGGCGCGGCGTTCCTGGCGGCGGGCGTGATGTTGGCGGTCTGGGCGGGAACCTCGGCGCTGGTGGAACCCTTCAAGCGCTTGCGCCAACGCTTCCAAGGCCGGCATGTGTCGCTGCCGCGCGCGGTGCTCGGCATGAGCTGCGCTCACTTGGGCGCGGGTTGCCTGGTGATGGGTATCACGGTCACGAGCCTTCTGGGCGTCGAACAAGATCAGGTCATGAAACCCGGCCAGAGTGCGGAGGCCGCGGGTTACCGCTTCACCTTCCAGAGCGTGGACACGGTGGAGGGTCCCAACTACCAGGCGCAGCAGGGCAGCTTCGCCGTGGAGAAGGGCGGCGCGCAGGTAGCACTGATGCTGCCCGAGAAGCGCCAGTACAGCACCACCGTCACCACCGAAGCCGCGATCCTTCCCGGTCTGTGGCGCGACCTCTACGTGGCCCTCGGCAATCCCTTGGGCGACGGCAGCTGGAGCGTGCGGCTCCAGTACAAGCCTCTGGTGCGCTTCATCTGGCTGGGCGGCCTGCTCATGATGCTGGGCGGGATGCTCGCCGCCTCGGACCGGCGCTACCGCCAAACAGCGCCCGTCGAAGATGCGGATGCGCCGACCGTCCCCGCCGACGGGCCCCGCACCCGCCGTGGAGAAGATTGAGATGGAGCGTTATCTCCGTTTCGCGTTACCGGTGGTCGTGTTGGGTGCACTGGTGGCGCTCTTCGCCCGCGGCCTGTTCCGGGACCCGACGGTGGTGGATTCCCCACTCATCGGCAAGCCCGCGCCTGCGTTCTCCCTGCCGCGGCTGAGAGGCGACACAGCTTTCACCCAGGCCGAGTGGCGGGGCCAGGTGGCGCTCGTGAACGTCTGGGGAAGCTGGTGTGTCGCCTGCCGCGACGAGCACCCGGTGCTCATGCAGTTCGCGGCGCTGCACGCGGTGCCGCTCTACGGCCTGGATTACAAGGACGAGCGGTCGGCGGCCCTCGACATGCTGGCGAAGCAGGGCGACCCCTACACCGCCATCGCCTTCGATGCCAGCGGCGATGTGGGCATCGACTGGGGCGTGTACGGTGCGCCCGAGACCTTCCTCATAGACAAACAGGGCATCATCCGCCATAAGTACATCGGCCCCCTGACGCCGGAGCTGCTGCGCGATGACCTCCTGCCCCGCATCCGCGGACTGGAAGGAGGGCGCCCATGAGGCGATTCTGCGCAGCCCTGCTCGTACTCTGTTCGTTCGCGGCTTATGGCATCGACAGCGAACCGCCGTTCGCGGATGCCACGCTGCAGGCCCGTTACGAGGCCTTGACACACGGTTTCCGCTGCCTGGTCTGCCAGAACGAGACCATCGCCGATTCCAACGCGGACCTCGCCGCCGATCTGAGAAGGCAGGTGCACGCCATGGTCGCCGCCGGCAAGAGCGATGCGGAGATCCGCACCTACATGGTGGAACGCTACGGCGACTTCGTGCTCTACAAACCGCCGGTCACGGCCGGCACCGGGCTGCTCTGGGGCGGGCCTTTCCTGCTCCTGCTCATCGCCATCGTCGCCGTCACCGCTGTGGTGCGGCGCCGCGCGCGCATGGAAGAGCCCGGTGAAGGGAGGTCGGCGTGATCTTCGCTGCGATCGCCGCGCTCATGCTGCTCGCCGCGGCCGCGGCAGTGGCCCTGCCACTGTGGCGGGGCCTGCGCGGCAGTGGGACAGGGGCGGAGGCGGCCGAGGCGAGCTTCCGGATGCAACTCTTGGAACTGGAACGGGACCTGGCTGCCGGTACGCTCTCCCAGGAGGATTACCGTGCCGCGCGCCGCGACGTGGAGATGGAAAGGACAGCCACGCCTCCTGCGGTCTCCGCCCCAAAGCATAAACAAAGGAACCGCGGTCTGGCGCTGTGCTTGGCCGTCGCGCTCATGCTCGCGGCAGGGTTGCTCTATTGGAAGTTCGGCAATTGGCGCGTAGGAGCGGAAGGCGTCGAGGCGGCAAGCGTGCCGGCGGTGGAGCAGATGGTGGCGGACCTCGCCCAGCGCCTGCACAGCACCGATGCAGACGACGTGCAAGGTTGGGAGATGCTGGGCCATGCCTACGTCATCATGCAGCGTTATCACGACGCGGTGGACGCCTATAGTCACGCTTACAGACTCGCCGGCGACAGCAACGCGGCGATCCTCGCCGGCTACGCGGAATCCCTGACCCTCGCGGATGCGGCCGATTTCATGGACAAGGCCCTGCCGCTTTTCGAAAAAGCCCTGCAGGTGGACCCGCGCAACGCGCAGGCGCTCTGGTATGGCGGCTTGGGCGCCCTGGAGCGCGGCGACAAGAAGCTCGCGGTGCAACGCTGGCAGAGCTTGCTCGCCCAGAATCCCCCGGCGGAATACCGGACGGTGATCGAGAAGTACGTGACCCAGGCGGGCGGCTCGATAACGCAACCGGCTGCGGCTGCGGACACGGTAGAAATCAAGGTGTACCTCAGCCTCGCGCCGGCTCTGGTGAGCCGCGTGAAGCCTGATGAGACCTTGTTCTTATTCGCGGAAGCGCCAGGCGCATCGGGAGGGCCGCCGCTGGCGGTGCGCAAACTCAAGGCAAGCGACTTGCCGCTAGACATCACACTCAGCGACCAGGATGTGGTGGTGCCGGGACGCAGTCTCTCCGGCTATTCGGAACTCATCGTGACTGCGCGTATCTCCACGGGCGGTACGCCCACGGCTCAGCCTGGGGATCTCATGGGGCAGGGGAGGTGGACCAAGAAAGACACCAAGCCCATCGCTCTGGTCATCGATACCGTCGTCAAATGACCGCTAACGACTGCGATTTCAAGTGATCGATGCAACACGCTAGATTCTGCGCGAGCAGAAGGAGGTGTTGCAAGTGAAGTACCGGACACGCATCAATTACACGGACAGCCAGAAGGCCGTGATGTGGGAGCGCTGGCAGAGAGGGGATTCTCTCCACCAGATTGCCCAGCTGTTTGACCGACCCCACCACTCGATCCGACGCATCCTGGCTGAGAACGGCGGTATTCGGCCGCCGCCGCGCCGGCGTTCTCGATTGGCGCTAAGCTTGGCGGAGCGTGAGGAGATATCGCGGGCGGTGGCGAAGGGACATTCGCTGCGTTGGATCGCCGGCTCCCTGGGACGCGCGCCCTCGACGGTCAGCCGTGAGCTGCGGCGCAATGGCGGCCAGGCGTGCTACCGGGCGAACCATGCCGATCAGCGCGCTTGGGAGAACGCGCGCCGCCCCAAGGTCTGTAAGCTGGCTGGGAATCGAACCTTGGCGCGCCTCGTGGCGAGCAAGCTGCAGTCGGGGTGGTCGCCGGAGCAGATCGCCGGGTGGCTGAAGCGCGCCTATCCGGGGGATGAGAACTACCAAGTGTCACACGAGACCATCTACAGAAGTCTGTTCATCCAGGCCCGTGGGGCCTTGAAGAAAGAGCTCTTGCAGCACTTGCGGCGCACCCGCGGGATGCGCCGTTCGCGCCATCACACGCAGAAGACCGATGACCATGGCCGGATCCTGGATGCCGTGTCGATCCGCGAGCGTCCAGCCACGGTGGAAGACCGGGCCGTGCCGGGGCACTGGGAAGGCGACCTCTTGTTCGGCAACCAGCGCACCCAGATCGCGACGCTGGTCGAGCGTCATACCCGCTATGTCATGTTGGTGAAGGTCGACAGCAAGGATACCGAGACCGTCATCACTGCCCTCATCCGGCATGCCCACAAGCTACCGCGGGAGCTCTACAAGTCCCTGACCTGGGATCGTGGCAAAGAGATGGCCAACCACAAGCGCTTCACCCTGGCGACGGACATCCAGGTCTACTTCTGTGACCCACAGAACCCTTGGCAGCGTGGATCGAACGAGAATACCAACGGGCTATTGAGGCAGTACTTCCCCAAGGGCACGGATCTCTCGGTTCACTCACAGGCCAAACTTAACGCGGTAGCCAGACAGTTGAACGAGCGCCCGAGGAAGACGTTAAACTACGAGACGCCGGCTGAGAGATTTGGTCAATGTGTTGCGTCGATCCATTGAAATCGCAACCCAAAGCAGAACTTCAGATCAGATCCTAATAACCATCGTTCCAGTGACTACTAGGGCGGGTGAAGTCCATCCAACTCTAGTGAATACCGGTGAATCTGAATGAATCAATGAATGTAGTAATACTTGGGCTCATCTTGCGAATTTCGGTCTCTGGCCCGGTACTACATTTTGGACAATCCCCCGGCCATACCACTGTAAGCCTAGCCGCATGTGCGGAAGTCTTAATAACCCAATAAAGCAGAAAAATGGGGGCACTCGAAGTTGCAGCGACAGCAGGCTTTGTGGCTGTAGTCGTTTGCGAATCTTCCTGGTAAACAACGAATACCGCAGGCTCACCCTTTATGGTGATATCTTCCTCATAGAGGCGCTGCAGGTTAACACCCCGCGCGTCCAGATACTGAGCCCCATTTCCATGGAAGATAGTTGGCTCAAATGATCGCGGTGAGAGGGAGACGTCCCGATCAGTCAGTTTGGGGTAAACGCCGGCGAAAAAGACCCTACCTTCGGTCTCCGCCGATGGAAACATTGCCATGTCAGGATAATTTTCGGCTTGCCAGATGCCGCTAGGGTTCTGCGAATCTTGTTTCAGTTGTTCGGGAATCGCCAGTTCAAACGACTTGTCCTCAGACAAATAGCGCCCATTGGTCACCGAGGAAGCCGGAGCGGGGTGAAGTGTATCTATGTACTTGCAAAACTCGTATTCGCCGACATCAGTGCCAAGCGTGAACACTGTATACAGGGAGGTGACTATGGCGTTTCCCACTGCGCCGAAATCATAGACGCCGTGCAATTCGCGGCCACAGGTCTTCAAGACCGAGGCTGTATCCGAATTAGGGCCGGGTGGAACCCCCGTAGCGCAGCCCGTGCATAGGAGTATGAGTCCGGTAACTAAGTGAACTGCCTTTCTCACAAAATTACCTCAGTTAAGCGCTAGTCCCAATGGCCGCTTCTGGCCGAAAGCGGCCCTTACATGATCTTGATTATCTTTTCTTCCGTCGAGCTTTCTTAGTGGGTCTCGCCGTCGCCTTAGGTTTCTTCTTCGTTCCCGTCTTCATAGTTTTCGTCGGAGCTGTCCCGGTCAGGGCCTCCCATCCCGCCCGGGCGGCGCCGAAGCTCTCGTAGCCGATCTCGGCATCGAGGGTGCTCCCGTTCAGGCGGATGGGCTGGTTCCTGACCTTGTCCACCAACCACAGGTCCGCCAGGCGGCCGATACGGTCCACCTCATCCTGGGCCAGAGCGTCCATGCCTAGATCGCAGAGGGTGAGGAACTCCTCGCCGCTCATGCCGCCGGGCGGGGCCCACTGGCCCTCCGTGTCGCGTACCGGGCTGAGCAAGGGATTCATGCGCACGAGACGGCTCACGGCGGGCGAGGGCAGGTTGGAACCACTGCCGGTCATCACATGGACGTGGAAGCTCGCAGCATCCGGCGGATCGTCGAGGATGGCTAGGGCGAGCTTCTTCAGGTCCCGCACCAGGCTGGTGGGTTTGCGCGGGGTCTCGTAGGTGCTGAGTGCGGTGCCCGGCGCCGGCATCGGCAGGAACACCGAGCCGGTCCCCAGGCTGAGCGCGATCACATCTTCAGGTCGCTGCTCCAACACCGCGGCTTCAGTCACCGCGGCGAGCACCGGATTGTTGTTGCCGGTGAGACCGCCGTCCCAGTAGCGCTCGTTGTGTCCGGGGAAACGGGCGGGGGCATCGAAATAATTCACCGGGGCATTGGTGGAGGCGTGGATCGCCTGGGCGAGGGTCGCGCGGGTGGCCGCACCGACCCCGAGGTTGGTGGTGCCGTACGCAGTGGCGGAACGAAAATAGACGGCACGGCAGCGGTCGTAGTCAAAACCCACGATAAGCACATGAAGGTTCGCTCCCCCCGCACCACGGAGACCAGCGACTGCGGCAGCCAGCGGCTTGTTCCCCGTCTTAGGCAAGAGAGTCTGGATGGAGGTGAGTTTGCGTTTCGTGCTGTATTTGGGACCGAGGCCGGTCAGTACGTGCAGCAAGCGCGTGCCGTAGCACAGGCTCGGAGGGAAGAGGGAGCGGCGCTTCACCGGATCCTTGAAGCAGTTCAGCAGATCCTGGAGCTTCATGTCCTCGATGAGGCCGCCGAGCACGAGGCTGCCGCCGGAGTTGGCGGCGACCAGGTCGAAATCCCTGAGGACTTCATGGCCGGTGGCATCAGCGCCGTAGAGCTTTATCAAGGCCCTGACTTCGATCAGGGCCCAGGTCCCGCCACCGTCCAGGGAAAGGATGCGATAAGCCATGGGTCACGCTCCGTCTGGAGTGAACACAGGCGGGGCCGGAATCCGGATGAGGACGTCCCGGTATACCCCATGATGCCGCGCGATCTTCCGTCGTGCGCGAGCAGCAGGAAGTATAGACGAAGGAACCTGCGGGCA
>DATIEQ010000035.1:0-6700 GCA_035455665.1 Gammaproteobacteria bacterium
CCGCGGTGGTGCAGCAGGCGGGCGAGAGCCTGGCGGCGGACCTCCTGCTGCAATCCGGCACGCCGCTATCGCCTGAGTTCGCCCGTAGCGCCGCCGCCGCGGGGGCCGATACATCCGCGTTGCTGGACTTCCCCACGGTGCTGCTCGCCGGCGACGCCACCCAGCTCGTGGACGTGCACGCGGTGAGCGCAGGCTACCCGTTCCGCGGCCGCGTGCGGCTCGCGGACACGCCCTTCGGTCCCGCGCGTCCCGTAGACGGCATCCCGGCGCCGGGCACTGCCTGGGTGGACCCGCGGGCGCTCGGCATGCTGCGCCTCAAGGTCGGCGACCGGGTGCAGGTGGGCGGCCTGCACCTGCGCATCGCCGCCGCCATCGCCTATCTCCCCGACGGAGGCTTCGGCTTCACCGCCCTCGCTCCGAAGGTGGTGGTGAACGGCGCGGACCTCGCCGCGAGCGGACTCGTGGACGCGAACTCCCGGGTCGACTACAAGCTCCTGGTGGCCGGTCCGCCGGACGTGATCGCTTCGCTCGAGAGCGGCTGGCGCGCGAGACTTCCCCAGGGCGTGCGGCTGCAGGATGCTCGCGACGGACGGCCGGAACTGGTGAGCGCCATCGACCGCTCGCAGCGTTTCCTCGCCCTGGCCGCGCTCGTCTCCGCGCTGATCTCGGCGGTCGCCGTGGTGCTCGCGGCGCGGCGTTACGCGCTGCGCTACACCGACGCGGCGGCGGTGTTGAAATGCCTGGGGCTCAAGGGCCGCGGCGTACAGACGGTGCTCCTCCTGGAACTCCTCTGGCTCGGCCTCCTGTCGGGTCTCGCCGGCGTCGCGCTCGGCTATGGCGCGCAATACGGCCTGGTGGCGCTCCTCAAGGATCTCCTGCCCGCGGAGCTCCCCGCCCCGCCGCTGACGCCCGCCTTCTCCGCGCTCGGCATCGGCCTCGTGCTGCTCTTGGGCTTCGCGCTGCCGCCCCTCATGCGCCTCGGCGACACGCCGCCGGCGCGGGTGCTGCGCCGCGACCTGGCGCCGCCGCCGGCGCGCGGCTTCGCGGTCTACGGCGCGGCTTTGATGGCGGGCTTCGGGCTCACGCTCTGGCAGGTCAAGACGCTCACGCTATCCCTCTACGTGCTCGGCGGTCTCGCGCTCACGGTGTTGCTGCTCGGCGCCGGCGCGTTCCTGATGCTCTACGCCCTGAAGCGCCTGCGGCGCCGCGCGGGCGTGGGCTGGCGTTACGGCCTTGCGAACCTGAACCGCCACCGGCGCGATGCGGTGATCCAGATGGTGGCCTTCGGCATCGGCCTCATGGTGCTCCTGCTGCTCGCGGTGGTGCGCACCGACCTCCTGGCGAGCTGGCGCACCACGCTCCCGGACGATGCGCCGAACCAGTTCATCATCAACATCCAGCCGGACCAGCGCGATACCGTCACCCGCTTCTTCACGGAGCACGGCATCAAGACCCCCACCCTCTACCCCATGATCCGGGCGCGGCTCACCGCCGTCGACGGCACGCCCATCGCCAGCATGCATTACGCCAGCGAGCAGTCCCGCCGCATGTCCGAGCGGGAGCAGAACCTGAGCTGGTCCGAGACCCTGCCCGCCGCCAACAGCGTGACCCTCGGCCACTGGTGGCAGGGGGCGGAATCGGCACAGTCCCTGGCATCCCTCGAAGACGGCTTCGCCCGGGACCTCGGCGTGAAGGTCGGCGACCGGCTGAGTTTCGACGTGGCGGGGACGCCCCTCACGGTCACGGTCGCGAGCATCCGCAGCGTGCACTGGGACTCCTTCCAGCCCAACTTCTTCATCGAGCTTTCGCCCGGCGCGCTGGCCGACACCCCCGCCACCTGGATCACCAGCGTGTACCTGCCGCCACAGAAATCCGCCATCTTGGCGGATCTCATTCGAGAACTCCCGTCGCTCACGCTGTTCGATGTGGACTCCATCATGCAGCAGGTGCGCCACCTCATGGATCAAGCCTCGCTGGCGGTGGAATACGTGTTCCTGTTCACGCTCGGCGCCGGCATCGTGGTGCTGCTCGCCGCGGTGCAGGCGACCCGTGACGAGCGGCGCTTCGAGGCGGCGGTGCTCCGGGCGCTCGGCGCCTCGCGGCGGCTGGTGCGCACCGCCGCCGCGGCCGAATACGCGGCCTTGGGTTTCACCTCCGGCCTGCTCGGCGCGCTCGCTGCGACGCTGGTCGCCTGGGTGCTGGCGAAACGCGTGTTCAGCCTGCCCTACGAACTCGACTGGCGGGTGTGGGGCATCGGCCTCGTGGCAGGCACCCTGATCGTGGCCTTGAGCGGCCTCGCCGCGACCCGGCGCGTACTGCGTGCGCCGCCGGTGGAAACACTACGGGACGCCGGATGAGCCGCAGGCTCGTCGTACCCTTGTTGATGGTGATGGGACTCTGTAGCTCCCAAGCCGCCTTCGCCCGTTGCCCCTCGGCGGCGGACCTCTTCTCCAGTCCGGCGCTGGTCACGGCCAGCACGAGCTTCAAGGATTACGCAGTACGGCTCTACAGCAATAAAGCCTGCCAGAAGGACGCTGCCAGGATCGTGGCGGGCGTGGAGATACGCAAAGCGGACAAACGGGTCTATAAGCGGGTGGGTCGCGGTTTCGCCCTCGGCTATTACCTCGAACAGGATCAGCCCCCGGACAGCGTGACCATGAGCGTAGGCACCGACATCACCGGCGAGGGGCAGCCCGAGCTCCTCGTGTCCGAATGGAGCGACCGCAACGCCCATTGCTGCCTCACGTTCCACCTCTTCCGCCTGGGCGAGCGTTTCAAGGAAATCCAGAGCATCCCGCTCTACGACGCGGACGAGTCCGCCTTCGTGCGGCGCGACGGCGTGAAAAGCCTGGTGCTCAACAGCTACGACTACAGCGCCTTCGCTTATTTCCCCTTCGATTTCGCGAGTTCCCCCGCAGGCCATGTGTTGCTGAGCTTCCAGGACGGCCGCTTCAAGCTGGATCTGGAACACATGAAGGCAAACGCCCCCACTCAAGAAGAGCTGGACCGCTGCGCCGCTCGCTTCAAGGCGAGCACCGCCTGGGGCGACAAGATCCATCCGCTGCCCATGGGCCTCTGGTACTACGCCACGGACCTCATCTACAGCGGCAATGCAGAGGCCGCCTGGGGCCTATTGGACAAGGGCTGGGGCGGGAGCAAGAAATCGGAGCTGAAATACGTGGGCGAATACAGACGGCGCTTCGCGAAGAGCGCCTACTATCCGCAACTGCTGGCCCTGCAGGCGAGTGCCGCCGCCCCAGCGAACCAGAAGATAGACTGGGATGTCCAATGCCGCCACTACCTTGGGCACTGACGACGCCTATGCTGGCTCCCCGCCCGCCTGCTTCGCAGTGAGCCAGAGGATGAGCTTCGCCAGCAAGGCGGTGATCACCGCGGCGATCACGCCGCCTATCCAGCCTTGCTCACCCCAGACGATGGGCGCCGTCGCGCCGGTGAGCGTGAGGGCTGCTGCCCAGGCATAGAGCAGGCCGCGGCTCCAGCGGGGCTTCCGGATCAACGCAGCCGCTGCGATCACGCCCAATACGACGTAGGCGATCTGCGCGGCGGTGGACACCGTCCGGCCCAGCGTGTCGACGGATCTGAGCTGATCCCAGAGCCCCTGGAATCCCAGCACGCTCAGTATCAAGAGCGACACGACCCCGCCCCAGAGTTTCAGCTTGCGCCAATTCACGACAGTGCCCCTTTCGCTTTCTGGTCCTTCTTCTTGTGCGCACGCCAAGCGAGAACATAGATGACGGCATAGGAAACCACGAGCAGCAGGCCCAGCGCGAGTTGGATGCCGGGCGTGATCCCCGGCGGGTAGATCACCGGGACGACGTAGTGGGCGATGAAGCCCGTGTCATAGGTGTCGAGACCGCCCTGCTCCCTGAGGCGGTTCTCGAGCGGCGTCAACGGGCAATAATGCAGGTACATCTCCACGAACGCGCCCCAGGCGACGGCCGGCAGATGCACCCAGGCGAGCTTCCACCAGCGCAGCACGAGCAAGCCGCCCAGCACCACGAACGCCAGGAAGGCGAAGTGCAACAGGACGACCGCGTCAGCGAGGATGCGGTAGATCACGTGCGCCTTTTCGTCACCGCCAGCGCGACGCCCCCGAGGATCGCGACGGACGCGACCAAGAGCCGCGGCGTCACGCTCTCGCCGAGCAGCAGCACGCCGCCGAAAGCGGCGATGACGGGCGCCGAGAGTTGCACCACAGCGGCACGGGTGGCGCTCAAGCCCTTCAGGGCCGCGTACCAGACCACATAGCCCAGGCCCGAGGCGAGCGCCCCGGAAGCGAGCGCGTAACCCGTGCCTGTGAGGTCCACGTGCAGGCGCGGCAGGAGCAGCACGCTTACAGCCAGGGCGAAGGGCGCTGCCCTGAGGAAGTTACCGGTGGTGGTGGCGGCCGGGTCAGCGCCCTTGCGGCCGCGCAGGGAATAGACCCCCCAGGCGATGCCCGCCGCGAGCATCAAGGCCGCGCCCAGGAGCGGCGGAGCCGCGAGGCCGGGGAGCAACATGAACACGAGCCCGAAGAGCGCCAGGGCGAGCCCGACGCCTTGTGTGGCGCTTAAGCGCTCGCCGGCCCGCAGGCCCGCGAGCAGCATCGTGGCCTGCACGGCGCCGAACAGCAGCAGGGCGCCCGTGCCCGCGGGCAGGCTGATGTAGGCATAGGAGAAGGCGGCGGCGTAGGCGAAGAGCGCGAGCGCGGACGCCCAGTCGCCGCCCCGGACGCGCCGCCGGCCGCCGGAACCGACCAGCAACCACAGGACGAGCGCCCCCGAGACGAGACGCAGGCTGGTGAAGCTCGCCGGGTCGGCGTGGCCATCCTTGAGCGCGAGACGGCAGAGCAGCGAGTTCGCCGCGAACGCCGTCATGGCGAAGGCCGTGAGTCCGAAAAGCCGTAACGGCGACATGGGTCCCCCTTGGACCCTCCTGTGCCGGCGGTATGCCCCCGCTTATTGACGCCGCGGGCTAGAGCGACAGCAGATCCTTGATATCAGCATACGCGATTCGGTCGTTCGCCTGGCCCATGGCGGCAGAGCAGACGTCGTGACCCGCCGCCAGGCGGCGGTACTGCTCCGGCAACTGCTCGATGTCCTTGATGCGGCTCACGTTGCTGTAGGGCACCGTCGGGTCCAGGGTGAAATCATAACGGCCGCCGTAGTTGAAGCAATCCGCCTGCACGTCGAAGTAGCCGTTGCCGGTGCTGAGCGCCACAGCCTTGCCACCCGTGGGGCTATAACTGTCCAGCAAGTAGCGTCCGGGCGGGAGCGAGGCCATGAGGTAGCCCGTCTCGTCGCCGCCCATGTGCTTCACGGGGATCTGGAACAGCGCACCGCTGTCCGCGCGCTTGACCGTGAGAGGCACGTCCACGTAGAGGTTCGTACTCGCCACGTACAGGCCGTACTGGGTGGGGCTCGCCTTGAAGGCGGCGTCGGGAGCGGAGGCGCAGGCGGCAAGCGCCAGCAGGGATAGCAAGGGCAGGCTCTTCATGGAGGCTTCTCCAGGCAGGGGGAGTGTAACTACTATGAGTATAGTACAAACCCCGCTGGCGTCGGAACCCGGTGTTGGGTCCGCGGTCCAGCCGCTTTCGGCAGCGCTTTCCATGCTCCGCCGAAAGTCCGGGGATGCCTGCGGGCTATGCTTCCTGCTTCGCCCGCAGCCCAGGGCCTACGTCCATGTATTTACACTCGCAGCTGCGCTGCGCGTCCCTGGCATCCCGTCCGCGGCTGTGCCGCTTTCGGCTGCGCTTTCCATGCTTCGCCGAAAGTCCGGGGATGCCATCCCTGGCATCCCGTCCGCGGCTGTGCCGCGGACCCGGCACCGGGAGAACCTCAGAGCACGGAGACCAGGAGCATCACGATGCCGGCCACCGACGCGCTCCACACCAAGGTGCGGATCACCGGCCAGCCCGCGAGGTAGATCGGCACATAGGCGACCCGCGCCCAGAAATACAGCTGCGCACCCCAGGCCGTGAGGTTGTCGTGGCGGTTCAGGGAGGCGGCCAGGAACACCGCGGCCAGGAACAACGGAAACGTCTCCAGGAAATTGTAATACGCGCGTTCGAAACGGCCGGCGATGCCCTTGAGCGGCGGCAGGGACTCGTCGCGGGGCGTGAACGCCCATTTGAGGCCGCGCTGAAGGATGGCGAAGTGCACGTGCAGCACGAGCTGCACCAAGCCCAGCACCATGCTCAAGGCCAGCATCTGCAGCATGATATCCATCGTTGTCTCCTCTTCTTCGTTTGACGATAGGGCGGGATCGATGATCTGAAACAGAAAGCGCGGACTAGGACGCGTTACCGTCCTCGGACCAATGGAACAGGTGCAACACCCGGTGGATCACGGGCGCCAGGATGATACTCAGGACTATGATGAGCATCAGGCCGGCGTAGAGCGCGTAACCTCCGGCGAACAGCTTGCCCGCGTCGCTCAAGCCTTCGGTCTTGACCGGTCCCATGCCGCCGAGCAGCATGGCGCTGTTCAGGAACGCGTCGCGCCAGGCCATGCCTTCATAGTATTCGTAACCGGACATGCCCAGCGCCAGTGAGACGCCGATGAGGACGAGCGCCGCCGTCAGGTGCCGCAGCATCCTGAACAGGAACTGGCGACGCGAGAGGGGGCGTTTATGCCGTGGTTCGTACAACATCAGAGGCCGCCTGGAGCCGGGGCCTCGAGTATATCCGGTAGCCTTTAGG
>DATIEQ010000036.1:0-5624 GCA_035455665.1 Gammaproteobacteria bacterium
GAGGTGCTGACGCCCGACTCCTCGCGCTTCTGGCCGGCGGCGAGCTACCGGCCCGGTGCCAGCCCCGCGAGCTTCGACAAGCAATACGTGCGCGACTACCTGGAGACCCTGGACTGGCCGAAGAAGCCGCCGGCGCCGAAACTCCCCGCCGAGGTCATCGAGAAGACTGCTCAGAAGTACTGGGAAGCCTACCGCCTGCTCACCCAGTGAGGGCCTTCAGCTGATCCACGCCGGGGCTGAAGATGTCCGGCCAGAACCACACCAGCGCGATCAAGCCCCCACCCGCCACGATCAGCGAGATGCGGTCGGAGATGCGGTTCGACTCCAGGTAGAAGGGCGCGAGCCCCAGGAACGCGAACAGGTAGGCGCTCGCCAGGTAGGTCACCGCCGTGGCATAGGCCTTCCACTGGGTCACCGGGTCCGAGGCGAACATCGCCACCGCCAGCGCGAAGGTCACCCCCGACTGCACCACGATGGAACTGCGGATGCCCATGATGATCTTCATGGCGAGCGGCGGGATGTAGCCCTTCTGGTAGAAGGTGAAACCCACCAGGACGAACTCCAGCCCCAGGATCACCATCATGAGCGCCGCCTGCACCACGAGCACGCTCGGGTTCAGCACACCGGTGACGAAATTGTAGAAAACGTCGTAGGCCTCGCTGTGCATGCGCCGCATCAGCACCATGGCGCCGAGCGTGATGATCACGTTCACGGCGTAGCTGAAGAGCGTGCTCTTGAAGTCCTGGAAGATGGCGAGCCGGAACAGCGTGACGACATCCACCACGCTCGTGACCATGCGTCTCAGCATAAAGACCTCCCCAAGACCCCACGACAAGGTCCGTCGATTATCCTACCCGCCCCGCCCAGGATTTGATGATGCGTTGCAGTTCCTGCACCCCGTCCGTGAGCGCCGCCGGACCGGGCTGCAGGATGATGGACGACTTGATCTCGTGCAGTTCCCCGTCGCGGACCGCGGGCACCGCCTCCCAGCCCGGCCGCGCCCGGACCCGCTCCGGGCGGAACTTCTTGCCGCACCAGGAGCCCATGATGATATCCGGCTGCCGCCGCACCACTTCTTGTGGGTCCGCCACGATGCGGTCCTTGGCGAGGGGCTCGCGCGCGAGCTCGGGGAACACGTCCTCCCCGCCCGCCACGCCCACCAGTTCCGAGACCCAGGCGATGCCGGAGATCTGCGGTTCGTCCCATTCCTCGAAATAGACCCGCGGACGGCGCTTGAGCTTCGCGGCCTCGGCCCGCACCGCGTCGAGGCCGCTCTGCAGCCGCGCGGCAAGCGCCTGGGTCTTGGCCTCGCAGCCGAGCATGCCGCCCAGCATGCAGATCATGCGGAAGATGTCCGCCACAGAACGGTGATTGAACACGTGCACCTCGATACCACGCCGTACCAGCTCTGCGGCGATGTCCGCCTGCAGGTCGGAGAATCCCAACACCAGGTCCGGCTCCAGGGCCACGATCTTCTCGAGCTTCGCGCTCGTGAAAGCCGACACCTTGGGCTTGTCGCGGCGCGCCTCGGGCGGACGCACGGTGAAGCCCGAGATGCCGACGATGCGCCAGTCCTCCTTCAGGAGGTACAGCGTCTCGGTGGTCTCCTCCGTGAGACAGACGATGCGTTCGGGGTAGTGGCCGCTCATGGGTCATCCGTCGGGGTCGCGGCTAGAGCATACCGGAGCGGCCGCTTCGGCTACACTGCCGCCATGAACGAAACGGCGGCGACCGACACGGCTCCTTACGCGGATCTCACGCCGGACACGCTGCTGACCGCGGTCGACGCCACCGGCCGCCGCACCGACGGCACGCTGCTCGCCCTCAACAGCTACGAGAATCGCGTCTACCAGGTGGGCGTGGACGGCGGTCCGCCCCTGATCGCCAAGTTCTACCGCCCCGGCCGCTGGAGCGATGCGGCGATACTGGAAGAACATGCCTTCAGCCGCGAGCTCGCGGAACACGAGATCCCCGTGGTCGCGCCCCTCGCGGACGCGTTGGGCGCCACGCTCTACCGCCATGCGGGCTACCGCTTCGCCCTGTTCCCGCGCCAGGGCGGCCGTGCGCCCGACCTCGAGCGCCCGGACCAGCTCGAATGGCTGGGCCGCTTCCTCGGCCGCATCCACGCCGTGGGCGCGGTACGGCCCTTCCAGCACCGCCACCACATAGACCCGGAGAGCTACGGCCGGATCCCCAGGGACTGGCTGCTCACCACGGACTTCATATCGCCGGAACTGAAGCCGCGTTATAAGGAAGTCACGGACCTCTTATTGACCGGCATCGCTCGCTGTTACGAGCGCGCGGGCGCAGTCGCCGCGCTCAGGCTGCATGGCGACTGCCATCCGGGCAACGTGCTGTGGACGGACCAGGGGCCGCACTTCGTGGACCTCGACGACTGCGGCACCGGCCCCGCGGTGCAGGACCTGTGGATGCTGCTCTCGGGCGAGAAGCAGGACATGCAGGAGCAGATGGGCGCTGTGCTGGACGGCTACGAGCAGTTTGCGGAGTTCAGCCCCTCGGAGCTGTGGTTGATCGAGCCGTTGCGGACGTTGCGCATGATCCACTACGCCGCCTGGATCGCGCGCCGCTGGGGCGACCCCGCCTTCCCCCGCGCCTTCCCCTGGTTCGACGCGCCGCGTTACTGGGAGGAGCACCTGCAGGCCTTGCGCGAACAACTCCCATTGCTGGACGAGGAGCCCTTGCAACTGGACATCGGGAATAGATGATCCGCCCCGCCGAACTCGCCGACCTGGACGCGCTCGTGGCGCTGGAAGAGCGCTGCTTCGAGGCGGACCGCCTCGACCGGGGCAGCCTGCGCCACGCCCTCGCGAGCCTGACCATGCTCGGCCTGGTGGACGAAGACCGGGACCAGGTGCGGGGTTACGTGTTGCTGCGCTTCCGCCGCCAATCCACCCAGGTGCGCATCCTTTCCCTCGCCGTGGACCCCGACGCGCGCCGCCAGGGCGTGGCCCGTGCGCTCCTCAAAGAAGTGGAAACGGCAGCGCAGGAACAGGGGGTCACGGAACTCATCCTGGAGCTGCGGGAAGACAATGCCGTAGCGCTCGCCCTCTACCGGTCCCTGGGGTTCGACCAGACCGGCACCTTGCTGGCTTACTATCACGACAAGAGTGACGCGCTGCGCCTGTCGAAACCCCTGTCTCCTGCAGCGCGAGCGCGCGCGGACGAGGTTTAAGATACGATGATGGCATCGGTTTTCGGGGACTCGCCTGCATGATGGCCCGGATCAGAGACGTCTTCACCCAGGAGATCTGGCACCGCGACGTGCATAGCATGACGCGCTCGCGGCGCATCCTCACCTTCTGGGTGCGCATGGGCCACGTGCTCATCCAGGACCTCATCAGCGGCGAGCTCAACCTGCGCGCCATGAGCCTGGTCTACACCTCCATCCTGTCGCTGGTGCCGCTCCTGGCGTTCGCCTTCGCCGTGCTCAAGGGCTTCGGAGTGCAGAACAAGCTGCAGCCGCTGCTCATCAACCTGTTCGAGCCGCTCGGCCCTAAGGGCGTGGAGATGGCGGGCAAGGTCATCGATTTCGTGAACAACGTGAAGGCCGGCGTGCTCGGGACCCTGGGTCTCGTGATGTTGCTGTATACGGTGGTGACGCTGGTCTACAAGGTGGAAGCTGCCTTCAACCACGTGTGGCGGGTGCGCGAGCCGCGCAACTTCATCGAGGGTTTCGGCCATTATCTCAGCGTCATCATGGTCGGCCCGCTGCTCTTGGTCGCGGCGCTCGGCCTGACCGCCACGGTCAGCAGCCATTCCGCGGTGCAGCACATCATCGATTTCGCGCCGGTGGGCGTGCTGCTCGTGGCCATCGCCAAGCTCCTGCCCTACCTGCTGGTGATCTCGGCCTTCACCTTCTTCTACATGTTCGTGCCCCATACCCACGTGCAGTTCCGCGCCGCCATCACCGGCGGCGCCATCGCAGGCGTGCTGTGGGAGTTGGCCGGCTGGGCCTTCGCAGCCTTGACCGTGAGCTCCACGCGCCTCACGGCCATCTACTCCGGTTTCGCCATCCTCATCATGTTCATGATCTGGCTCTACACGAACTGGCTCATCGTGCTGGTGGGCTCGCAGATCGCCTTCTATGTGCAGAACCCCGAGCTCGTGCGTCACGGCCTGCGCCACAACGAGGTGGGCGGCAGGACGATGGAGCGCGTGGCGCTGCACATCATGTACCTCGTGGGCCGCGCCTACCACGAGGGCCGCACGCCCTGGTCGCGCGAGCAGCTGGCGCGGCGCCTGCACCTGCCGACGGAGATCATCCTGGACGTGCTGGACCGCCTGCGGCAGCGCGGCCTCTTGCTCATGGTCTCCGGCCGCATCCGCCGCTACATCCCCGCCGTGGACATGGGCCGCATCCCGTTGAAAGACATCATCCAGGCCGTGCGGCAGAACAGCGTCGTCGCCGACGATTCGGACCGGCACATGAAATCCATCCCCCAGGCGGAGGACGTCATCCACAAGCTGGATGCGGCCATCGACGCCAGCCTGGGGAGCACGACGTTGCGGGATCTGATCGAGATGGGCGAGCCGGCGGAGTTGGAGACGAGGACCGTCTTGAAAGCCCGCCATCACTGAGGCGCGCGGCGCGTCAGTCTTCGCTGTATTCCGTCTTCAGTATCCACGACACCGCGACGCCGAAGCTCACCTCGTGCAGGCGGCTGACGAGCGGGCTCGCCGCGAACACGGCGCCGTCCAGGTCGGTGTAGCGGAAGAAAGCTCCGTAGACCACATCGTCGCGGCGCAGGCTCATGCCGAGGGAAAGGGTATAGCCGCCGTAGCCGCCGTCGGGCGTGTAAGCGGGGCGCGTCGCGGTGGCGTATTGCGGTGCCACGCCGTAGATGTAGTCGTAGTATTTCTGGTCGGCACGCAATACCGAGAGACCCGCGTCGACGCCCAGGTAGCGGTCGTCGCTGCCTATCCGATGCCCGATCTCGACGCGCGGCGCGAACGTCCAGCCCCGGTCGTGGAACTCGAGCACGTGGACGCTCACGGCCTTGCGCACCGGCAGCACGCCCTCGAGACGGGTATCACCCCCATCGCTCTCCCATATCCGATAACGGAGCGCAGGACCCGCTTCCCCTATCCAGTCGAGATCAGGCATCCCAGCGCGCTCCCGGTCGCGGGAGGAATCCACCGCCACCGAGCCGCCGAAATCCACGTCCAGGGAGAGACGGTCGCCGGCCAGGAGCTTGCCGCGCACCCGGTCGCGGTTCACATCCAGGTACTTGCTGTGGAACACGAAATAGGGGAAGGGCAGCGCGAGTGTGCGCTGCTCCTCCGCGCCGGGATAATCCGGGAAGCGCAGGGCGCCGACACCGACGCCGAGTTCCAGGCTCGGCCGGGGCCCGGGATCCGCTGCGAGGGCGACCACCGGACCGGCGAGGGACAGGAGTGCCGCGCATAGGGACAGCCCGCGCGTTGCGGCGGACGTGCAGCAGCCGTGTTTCAGGCGGAGTCCCAGCGCCGGAAGATCAGGCTGGTATTGATCCCGCCGAAGGCGAAGTTATTGGAGATGATGTGATCCACCTGGAGCTTGCGGCCTTCGCCGGTCAGGTAGTCGAGTTCGGCACAGGCCGGATCGAGGTTGTCGAGGTTGAGGG
>DATIEQ010000037.1:0-3341 GCA_035455665.1 Gammaproteobacteria bacterium
CGGCTGAGAGATTTGGTCAATGTGTTGCGTCGATCCATTGAAATCGCAGTCGAAAGCGGACATTCAGCTTTATCTGTAAATAAACTCTCTATTTAGCCCGCAGGTTGGTCCCGTCTTATTTGGCCTGTCGCGTCTGCCAGACGTAGATGGGCAGGCCCGCCAGGAGCAGCAGGGTGCCCCAGTAGAGCGAGTCCTTGCCCGTCCCCGCCGCCGCCCACAGTCCGAACACGAAGGCACCGCTCGCGAGAGCGAGGTCGCGCAGACGCATGTTGCTGCTGCGTTTCTGCTTGCGGCTCAAGACGATCTCCGCCAGGGCGCAGAGCATGTAGGGCACGAGGGTGAAGAAGGTGGTGATGAGGATCAGGATGTTGAACATCTGCACCAGCGCCTGACCCAAGCCGCCGAAGCTCGAGCCCAAGCTCATGAGGATGAGCACGCTGGCGAAGACGCTGGAGATGACGAGCGCCACCGCCGGCGTGCCGAACTTCGATTCCTTGGCGAGCAGCTTGGGGAACAAGCCGTTGTGGGCGACCGCCTGGGGCAGCTGGCCTTGCATCAGGATCCAGCCGTTGAGCGCGCCGAAGCAGGAGACGAGCGCCGCGCCGGCGATGAGGTAACCGGCCCAGTCGCCCCACAGGAGGCGGGCGGCGTCCGCGAACGGCGCGTTGGAATGGGCGAGGGTCTCGCTGGGGATGATGCCCATCACCACCGTGGTACAGACGATGTAGAACACGCCGGCGATCACCGTACCGAGCAGGGTGGCGCGCGGGATGGTCTTCTCCGGATCCTTCACGTGATCCGCCGGAACCGTGGCGCACTCGAGGCCGAGGAAGGCCCACATGGTGAGCGCCGCCGTGGAGTTGACGGCGGACAGCGGCCCTTCGGTGGGATGGCCGGACATGAGCACCTGCGGGTCGAAGTGCGCGATGCCGAACACCGCCAGCACGAAGAGCGGGGTGAGCTTGAGGATCACGGTGACGAGCTGCAGGCGGCCCGCGGCGCGCACGCCCAGGATGTTGATGCCGGTGAGCACCCAGGTGGCGGTCAGCGCGGCGAGCGCCCCAGTGACGGCGCTGGTGGCGAGCGAGGGGATGAAGGTCACGAGGTAGCTGGCGAAGGCCACGGCGATGGCGGCGTTGGTGCCGACGATGCTGAGCCAGTAGATCCAGGCGATCTGGAATCCGGCGAAGTCGCCGAAGGCTTCGCGGGGATAGGCGTAGGGACCGCCGGCCTTGGGCAGGCGCCGCGACAGGTTGCTGAACACCCAGGCGAGCAGCAGGGCGCCGACGGTGCTGAAGCTCCAGCCCCACAGGCTGTAGATGCCGTAGGCCGCGAGCGAGGCGGGCAGCAGGAAGACGCCGGAACCCACCATGTTGCCGAGCACGATGGAGGTGGTGGTGGCGAGCCCGAGGCTGCGGCGGTTGTCGGCGATCGTGGTCGGCATGGTCGGGTCGCTCCCCTTAAAGGTCTTTATATATCAGCCCGGCAGGCGGGCGAGATTGCCCGATGCTACTAAAAAAGACATAGTTCCGACAGGAAAATTCACCATCCAGGACCTTAAATCGTGCGTATCGCCTTCATCCGTGACGTGAGTCCCGCCCTCGATCGCTGCGAGCTGAGCCACCTGCCGCGTTCCCCCATCGACGTGGACAAGGCCCGGCGCCAGCACCGGCGCTACGCCGAGACCCTGGCGGAACTGGGCTGCCGCGTGGAATCCCTGCCGTCGATGCCGGAGCAGGCGGACGCGGTGTTCGTGGAGGACACGGCGGTGGTGGTGGACGAGCTCGCGGTCATCACCCGCCCCGGCGCCGAGTCGCGCCGCTCTGAGGTGGATTCGAGCGCTGCCGCGTTGGCACGCTACAAATCGCTCGCTTACATCGAGCCTCCCGGCACCCTCGACGGCGGCGACGTGCTGCAGGTGGGACGCACGCTCTTCGTCGGCCTGTCGGCGCGCAGCAACCAGGCCGGCATCGAGCAGTTGCGGGCGCATCTTCGACCCCACCGCTACCGGGTCGAGGCGGTGGCGCTCAAAGGCTGCTTGCACCTCAAGACCGCGGCGACCCAAGTAGGGCAGCTCAAGACCGCCGCTACGGAGGTGGCGCCCGGGGTGCTGCTCATCAATCCGGACTGGGTGGACAAGTCCGCGTTCCCGGGGATGGAGATCATCGAAGTGGATCCGTCGGAGCCCTTCGCCGCCAACGCGGTGCTGGTCGGCGACGCCGTGGTCTATCCCGCCTCGCACCCCCGTACCCGTGAGCGTCTCGAGAAGCGCGGACTCGACGTACGGGTGGTGGACATGTCGGAGACCGAGAAAGCGGAGGGCGGGGTCACCTGCTGTAGTTTGTTGTTCCAGGTCTGAACCGAAATAAATCCCGCCGCGCCCGGGTCTTGGTTACATCGCAGGACCTGAAGACGGTGCACACAGTGGGATACATCATGCGCAAGCTGGGACAGACCGCTTTTACCGTCGTGACGCTGCTCTTGGCCGGCGGCTTGTTCGCGAGCTTCCGCTGGTTCGGCGGCATCTCGCCCATGCCGCTCGTGGCGGCAGGCGTGTCCGACGCGTATCTCGGCACCGCCCCCGCGCCCGCCTTTCCTGCGGGTCTCGACTGGATCAACACCGGCGGCAAACCGGTGAGCATCGCCGAACTGCGCGGCAAGGTGGTGTTGCTGGATTTCTGGACCTACGGCTGCATCAATTGCTTCCACATCATCCCGGACCTGAAGAGACTCGAGCAGAAGTACCCGCAGAGCCTGGTGGTCGTCGGCGTGCATTCCGCCAAGTTCAAGACCGAGGGCAACACCCGCCACATCGCCGCCATCGTGCAGCGTTACGGCCTCGAGCACCCGGTGGTGAACGACCGGGACCTGCAGGTGTGGAACGAATACGGCGTCTCCGGTTGGCCTACGGTCACGCTCATCGATCCCGCCGGCAACGTGGTGGGGCAGGTGTCCGGTGAGGGGCATTACGAGCTCCTCGATAAGGTGATCGGCACCCTCACCGCAGACTTCGCCGGCCGCAAGGCGCTCAACACCAAGCCGCTGTGGTTCGCGGGCCTGCACGCCGACATGCCGGACGCGCCGCTGCTCTATCCCGGCAAGGTGCTCGCCGACGCGAAAGGCGGGCGGCTCTTCATCGCCGATTCCAACCACAACCGCATCGTGGTGACGACCCTGGATGGGAAAGTCCTGTCGGTCATCGGCGACGGAAAGCAGGGGCTGAAGGACGGGCCTGCTTCGGCGGCGGAGTTCCGCTATCCCCAGGGGCTCGCCCTCGCGGATGCGGACACGCTCTACGTGGCGGATACCGACAACAACGCGCTCCGGCGCCTGGACCTGAA
>DATIEQ010000038.1:0-4496 GCA_035455665.1 Gammaproteobacteria bacterium
CGGGGCCCGTTCGAATGTGAGTTCCATGCCCTTGCCGGCGGCGAGCACGATGCTGCGGTCGTAGCCGGGGAAGGCGGAGAAGTCGCCGTCCTCGGACACCTCCGCGAGACTCACGCGCCAATCGAAGGGCGCGTCCTTGATGTCCGCCCAGGCGGGGTGGATGGCGATCTCCGCGGTGCGCCCCTTGCCGTTCTTCCAGGGCATGACCCTATAGTCGGCGGGGCCGAGCATGCGGGGGATCACGGTGGGCTCGGCCATGCGCTCAGGTCTCCCTCATGCGCGCTGCCGCCGCGCGCTATTCATGCTTGTATTTGGCCTCGTAGGCGAGACCCATGAGCAAGGTGCTCAAGGTCTCGAGCAGCTGCTGTTCGAGCTGCATGTGGAAGAGCTCCATGCCCTCCTCGTCGAGCACCTTGCGCACCACGCCGGAGGGCTCCGCCAGGTGCTGGAAACCGATGACGAGCGCGTTGATCTTGAGCAGCAGCCGCGCCCCCTGGCCGGGCTCGAGGAACGGCAGGTAGGTTTCCAGCAGGGGGCCGGTGGTGAGCAGGCGCTCCTTCAGCCACTGCCGGAAACGGCGCGCCGCCTCATAGCCGAGGTTCTGCTCGAGCACCGTGTGCAGGATGGCGATGAGCTTGAGGAGCTGCGGGCGGCGGGCGAGCGATTCGCCCATGAAGTGCACGAAGTTCGCGATGCTGGCCTCGCCGCGCGCTCCTTTAAGCTCCTGGTCCAGGGCATCGAACCATTCGTTCAGCTGGTCCGTGTAGACGGAGAGGAACATCTCCTCCTTGCTGCGGAAATAGAGGTAGAGCGTCCCCTTGGCGACGCCCGCCTCGTCGGCGGTGTCGGCCATGCTGAGCGCGGCGTAGGGCGTGGTGCTGAAACGGTGCAGGGCCACGCGCAGGATGTCGGCGCGGCGCGCTTCCTTCTGGGCATCGGTCATGGCCCGCTTGGAAGGCATCCCTTATCCCTATAAATGACCCTGGGTCAATATTAATGACCTGTGGTCATTTGTCAAGCTTCATTCAGACACCAACCAGCGAACTTCGGCGCTGCTGCCTTTCGGTCCCAGCTCCCGCGCCAGGGCCTCCAGGCACTCGCGCATGGGCCCTTCCGTGCCCCAGGGAGGGTTCAGGATGAGCAGGCCGCTGCCGGCGAGCGCCCCCGGTGCGGTGGGTAGCCTGAGTTCCGTCAGCAGCAGTTTGCGCAGACCGGAGCGCTCGACGGCACGGAGGAAGCGCTTGGTCGCGGTCTCCTCCTTCAGGGGATACCACAGGGCATAGATGCCGCCGGGCCAGCGCCCCGCCGCCGCGATCAGTTCGGTAGCAAGCTTGTCGAACTCACCCGGATCTTCGAAAGGCGGGTCCAGGAGCGCCAAGCCGCGCTTCTCCGCCGGCGGGATGAGCGCCTGCAGCATCTCGTAGCCGTCCCGCACATGCACCGCTACGCGCTTGTCGCCGCGCAAGCGCTGCCTAAGAAAGCCGGCCTCGTTCTCGTGCAGCTCCGCCAGCACCAGCCGGTCCTGCTCCCGTGCCAGCGCCGCGGCGACCCAGGGTGAGCCCGGGTAATAGCGCGGCGGCTCGCCATCCTGGAGCTCCGGGTTCAGGTCCGCGACGATGCGGCACAGATGCTCGAGGGGAGCCGGCAGGCTGCCCCGCCGGGACCAGAGGTGGCGGATGCCGGCATCGGACTCGCCGGTCTTGCGCGCCGCGGTGCTCTCGAGGTCGTAGCCGCCCGCGCCCGCGTGGGTGTCGTAGTAGCACCAGGGGGCGGGCTTCTTGTTCAGGGCCTCGAGCAGCAACACCAAGAGCGCGTGCTTCGCCACGTCGGCGAAGTTCCCCGCGTGGAATTGGTGCCGGTAATTCATGCGCATCCCTCTGGGCCGGGGGCAGGGACATCCTATAGCAAGCGCCCATCCCCGACGGTCCGCTGGGCCTGTACTAGACTCATTCAGGGTTTATGAAGGGATGCCGACCCGAACTCTGAACTTAACAGAATACTTGGGGAGGTTCCGTCATGGGGAAAATGCTCGCTTTCGTCTATGGGGTGCTGGCCTACGCCTTGTTCTTCGGCACCTTCCTCTATGCCATCGGTTTCGTGGGGAACCTGTGGGTGCCGAAGTCCATCGACAGCGGCAGCTCGGATTCCGCCGTCATGGCGTTCCTGGTGGACGCGCTGCTCATGGGCCTGTTCGCCGTGCAGCACAGCCTCATGGCCCGGCCCTTCTTCAAGAAATGGTGGACCCAGATCGTGCCCAAGCAGGTGGAGCGCAGCACCTACGTGGTGCTCTCCAGCCTGGCGCTGCTCCTGCTCTACTGGCAGTGGCAGCCGCTCCCGGCCGAGGTCTGGCACGTCACCCAGCCCCTGGGGGCTGAGATCCTGTGGGTGCTCTTTGGTGCGGGCTGGCTGACGGTGCTGCTCTCCACCTTCATGATCAACCACTTCGACCTCTTCGGCCTGCGCCAGGTCTTCCTCTTCCTGCGCGGCCAGGAGTACAAACACCTGGACTTCAGGATCGTCGCGTTCTACCGCTTCGTGCGCCACCCCATCATGCTGGGCTTCATCGTGGCGTTCTGGGCCGCGCCGGTCATGAGCCTGGGGCATCTCCTGTTCGCCGCGACCACGACCGCCTACATCCTGGTCGCCATCCAGTTCGAGGAACACGACCTCATGACCTTCTTCGGCGACAAGTACCGCGGCTACAAGGCCCAGGTCTCCATGCTGCTGCCCCTGAAGCGCTACAAGGGAGGCTGAGGATCGCCGTTGGACTACCCCGCCCGCTAAACGGCGGGCGGGGCTTTCCCGCCAGGGACGGGCGGATGCCGCGGGGGAGAGTTGCTAAGATAGCTGCCCCGGCCGTCGCGGACCCCGTCCCATGAACTGGCTCAGGAACTCGGATCCGCTCACCTGGCTCCTGCCTTGCCTCGGCGCCGTGTTCGCCATCGCCCTCTTCAACCATCCGCTGGTGCCGTCCATGGAGCCGCGCTTCGCCGAGGCGGTGCGCGAGATGCTGGCGACCGGGAACTACCTCGTCCCCACCAAGAACGGCCTGCCCTACATCGAGTACCCGCCGCTCTATTACTGGCTCGGGATACTGGGCACCCTGATCGGCCTGCCCATCGAGGCCGCCATCCGCCTGCCCGGCTACGCAGCTCTCCTGCTGTGGGTGGCCTGGCTCTCGCGCCTCCAGACCGAGCTCTTCCCCACCTGGCCCCGCTGGCTCCTGCCCCTCACCGGCGCCGCCCTGCCGGCGGTGCTCTACAACTTCTACACCGCCCAGTCGGACAGCCTGCTGATCCTGGGCACGCTCATCGCCTTCACCGGCTTCATCCGCATGCGCACCGACCCGCCGCTGCGGCGCTTCCCCTGGGAGATGTGGCTCGGCGTCGCGCTCGCCACCGCCGCCAAGGGACCGGTGGGCATCGCCGTCACCCTGCCGGTCATGGCGCTCGAGGTGACCGCCACCGCTTTCTTGAGCCTGCAGGCGGACACGGGCGAGCCGCGCGGCTTCCAGTACCGGGTGGGCCTGCTGTTCCGGGAGATCTGGCGGCTCGCGCCACTGCGCGGGCTGTTGGTCGCCTCCCTCGGCATCGTGCCCTGGTATCTCGCGGCGGGTTATGCGGTCAACTGGGACTTCGTGCGCGCGGTGCTCGTGTACCAGAACTTCACGCGCTTCTTCATCGGCTTCGATCACCTGCAGCCCTGGTGGATCTACGCCCAGACCGTATGGTTCGACCTCGTGCCCCTGTCGCTGCTCCTGCCCTTCGGCCTCTTCTACGGCGTGCGCTACGCGCGGCGCGAGTTCCGCTGGCGGCTCCTCGTGATCTGGGTCGGCTGGACGCTGCTCTTCTTCACGGTGTCGGCCTCCAAGCAGAGCAAGTACATCCTGCCGGCGGCCCCGGCCATGGCCGCGCTCGGGCTCGCCGCCATCGAGCCCGTGTTCAAGACCGACAACTTGCATCGCCTGGTGCGCAAGCTCTTGGCCGGCATCGCGGTCCTGATGATCGTGCTCTTCTCCACCCTGATGCTCAGCCTCTCGCATCTGACGTTCGCGCCGCGCATCCAGCATCTCTACGGCATGGCGGGTGGCTACGCTTCCATCAAGGCAGCCATGGATAAGCAGCCGGGCACGCTCGTGAGCTACCTCTGGCCGCGCTCCCTCACGCTCTATCATCTCGGCGCACCCATGGACTACGTACGCTCCAGCCGCGAGCTCTACCAGAAGATCCACGACGGGGTCATCAAGCCGGGCGACTACATCCTGGTGAACGACTACTCCATCCCCCAGGACGACGAGCAGGACCCGACCATGTTCCGGCCGGCGCCGCCCAAGACGGAGTTCGAAGTGGTGCTGCACGCCCAGGCCGAAGAGCCCATGACGCTCTACCGGGTCAAACCCGGCGCCGCCGATCTTCCCGTGCCCAAGACCCCCGAACCGCCGCCGCTCCAATGGTGGAACCAGTTCGACACGGATTGAAGTCGTTTCAAATGGCCGC
>DATIEQ010000039.1:0-2957 GCA_035455665.1 Gammaproteobacteria bacterium
GGGCGCAGATGCCCGTAGTGGATGGGGTCGAAGCTCCCCCCGAAGATACCGATCTTTCTCATCCGCCCCCGTAGTACATCTGAAGAATCAACGGCCAGCGGCGGCCGGTGCGGCCGCGAAGGCCGTGGACAAGTCTAGCAGCACATCCCAGGAACGCCCTGATGCCTGGCCCTTGAGCACTGCATCGGCCCGTTGTGCGCGCTTCAACAGGCGCTGCCAGCCGCGGGCGCGGCGGCGGCGCAGGGCCATCTGCACCAGCGGCCGGCGCCGCTCCCAGATGCCGGCGAGCACGCGCGGGGCCGCCTGCCCGCCCTCGATCTCGGCGGCGAGGCCCGCCAGTTCCTTCAGCTGGCGCGTAAGGGCGCCGAGCACCATGACCGGCTCCTCCCCTTCCGCCTGCAGTCCTTCCAGTATCCGCACGGTGCGCGGCAGGTCGCCCACCAGGGCCGCATCCACGAGCTTGAAGGCATCGTAACGGGCGCTGTCGGCCACCGCCTCCGCCACCGCCTCCGCGTCCAGGGGTCCCGCCGGCCTCAGCAGGACGAGCTTGTCGACCTCTTGTGCAGCAGCGAGCAGGTTGCCCTCCACCCGGTCGGCGATGAGGGCGACCGCATCGGCGGAGGGCTCGAGTCCGCGGCTCTTCAGACGCGCCCGCACCCAGGCACTGAGCGGCTGCCCTTCGAGGGGCCATACGGTCACGGCTACCCCGGCCCGTTCCAGGGCGTCGGCCCATTTCGCGTTGCGCTCCGGCCGCTCCTGGCTGATCACGAGCAATAGGGTGTCGGGGGCAGGACTCTGGGTGTAGGCGGCGAGCGCTTCCGCGCCCTGTATGCCCGGCTTGCCGGTGGGCAGGCGCAATTCGAGTATCCGCTGGGAAGCGAACAGCGAGAGGCTCGCACCGGCCGTGAGCAGCGTCTGCCAGTCGAAGCCGCGTTCCGCCACGAACACCTCGCGGTCGGCGTAGCCGCGCTCGCGTGCCGCCGTGCGCACCGCGTCCGCACTCTCCTCCCGCTGCAGCGGCTCATCGCCGGCGATGAGATAGACCGGGGCGAGGGTCGTCTTGAGATGGCCGGCGAGCCGTTCAGGCCCGAGCTTCACGTCCACCGCCTAAGTACCTGTGCATGGTGGCCATGATAACGGCGCAGGCTGCCAGGCACCAGACGATGAGGGCGCCACTCGGCAGGTCGAAGACCGTGGACAGCACCAGGCCGGCGGCGTAAGCCACCAGCCCCAGCACGAAGGCCGCGGCCAGACCGCGCCTCTCCGGCAGGCGGCGGACCGCGAGTGCTGGCATGATGAGACTGGCGAACACCAGGTACACGCCCACGAGCTGCACCGAGGCGGTGACCGCCAGCGCGAACAGCACATAGAAGCCGATATGCCCGAGGCGTCTACCGGCGCCGAACCAAGCGGCCAGAATGAGCGCATAGAGGATGGCGATGGGGATCAGGCTCTTGAGGTTCACCCACAGGATCTGGCCCACCAGGAGGTCCTTCAGATGCTCGCCCCCCTCGGGGTTGTTCGCGAGCAACAGGATGCCGCCGCTCGCTGCCAATATGAATAAGCCGCCGATCAGGGCTTCCTGCACTTCCGGGAAGTGGTTCTCGATCCAGGTGAGCAGCAGCGCGCCCAGCAGCGCCGCCGCGGCTGCCGACACCTGCACCACCCAGGGATTGTCGTGGCCGAAGTGCAGCATGTCGGCGGCAATCACGCCCAGACCCGCCACCTGCGCGATGGCGAGGTCGATGAAGATGATGCCGCGGTTCAGCACCTCGCGCCCCATGGGTACGTGGGTGGCAAGCACCAGTGCGCCAGCCACCAACGCCGGACCTATGATGGAGAGATCGATATCGGCGAAGTTCATTTCGCGTCTCCGTGCAGCTTGAGCAGCTGAGCGATGATGTTGTCGAACAGGGCGAACAGGTCCTTGCTCTGCTCCGCACCCACCGTATCCGGCATGAGCGCGGTGGGGATGCCGGTGCGCTGCGACAACCATTCCCCCGCCTCCGGGTCCTCGTAGGGCGTGTAGATGATGCCCTGCACCTGCTGACCCTTCGCGAGGCTGATGAGATCCGCGAGATGGCCCGGGTTCGGCGGGATGCCGGGTTTCGGCTCCATGAAGCCGACGATGTCGATGCCGAGCCAGGTGGACATGTAGACCCACCCGTCATGGAAGGCGATGAGCTTCATGCCCTTCAGGGGCGCCGCCTCCTGCGCCCACTTCTGCATGGCCGCATCCCAGCGGGTCTTGAAGTCGGCGTAGCGTTTCTGGTACTCGGCGGCATTGGCGGGGTCGAGCGCCGTCATCCGCTGCACGAGTTCCGCGGCCACGGCGGCGATGTTGCGGGGGTCGGTCTGATAATGCGGGTTGCCTTCGGGGTGGATGTCCCCCAGCGCCCGGTCGACGCTGGTGGGCACCTGCAACATCTTTATATCGAGCGAGCCATCGAGGTAGCCGGGCTGACCCGGCTGCACCTTCTCGCCGGCCCCCTGTTGCATGAGCACCGGCAGCCAGCCCACCTCCATCTCGCCGCCGTTGCATACCACGAGGTCCGCACGCCGCATGCTGGAGATGAGGCTGGGCTTCGCCTGGATGTAGTGCGGGTTGTTGTAGGCTCCCGTGGCGGTCGTGACGGTGACGTGGGAACCACCGATCTCCGTGAGCAACGCACTCCAGTGTGGTTCGCAAGCGAACACGTTGAGATCGGCGAAGGCCGGCGCCGACAGCGGCAGCGCCAGGACCACGAACAGTATCTTAAGGAATCTCATGGTTGCGTCCTCGGTGGAATCAGAAGGTGTGCGCCGGATGGGCGCCCATGGCCACGATGTACTGCAGGAACACCTCGTTGTAGGCCGTGGGGCCCGACTGGTCGCGGTTGTACTGCAGCCGGATGCGGCTGAACTCGGAGTTGGAGAAGTCCACCATGGCGCTCTCCCGGTGCGGCGTGAAGCCGTTG
>DATIEQ010000040.1:0-3357 GCA_035455665.1 Gammaproteobacteria bacterium
CGAAGCACACGGCCCCGTTGGAGACGACGCTCAATCTGGCGGGGCGGCACAACGTGCTGAACGCGCTCGCCGCCGCCGCGGTCGCTCACGATCTCGGCGTAGCGGACGATGCGCTGCTGAAAGCACTCGCGGGTTTCCAGGGCGTGGGCCGGCGTTTCCAGATGCACGGCGAGCTCAAGACCTCTGTCGGGAAGGTACTGCTGGTGGACGACTACGGCCACCATCCGCGCGAGCTCGCCGCTACCCTGCAGGCGGCGCGGGAGGCCTGGCCGGAGCGGCGCCTAGTGGTGGCGTTCCAGCCGCACCGTTACACCCGTACCCGCGATCTGTTCGACGACTTCGCCGAGGTCCTGTCTCAGGCGGACGCGCTGCTCCTGACCGAGGTCTATGCCGCGGGCGAGACGCCCATTGCGGGAGCCGACGGCCGGGCGTTGGCGCGCGCCATCCGCAACCGCGGCAAGGTGGACCCGGTGTTCGTGCAACGTTCCTCGGACCTGCCGGAGGCGCTCGCCGCCGTGCTCAAAGACGGCGATCTCCTGCTCACGCTGGGAGCCGGGGACATCGGCGCGGTGGCGGCGGAATTGCCGAAACAGCTGACGGCCGGGAGGGCGAGGGCATGAGCGCACGCGAAGCGGAAACCAAAGTGAAGCTCTGGCGTCAACGACGGGTGGTGCTGGGGGGCGCGGCGGCCTTGCTGCTCACCCTGATGCTTACCGCGGCGCTGTGGGTCCTGGCGCCGGCGTTCGCCGGACCTGCGCTCACCACGCTCGTGGTGAGTGGCCGTCTCGTCCACGTGGACCCGGTGATGGTGCGGGCTGCGGTCCAGCCCTTGGTCGGCAAAGGTTTCTTCACCACCGATGTAGATACGCTCAGCGCCGCCGTCCTGCAGCTCCCTTGGGTAGCGGAGGCGAACGTGCGCCGGCAGTGGCCACACACGCTCACGGTGGACATCGTGGAGGAGACGCCGGTCGTCCGTTGGGGCGACGACGGCCTTATGGATGCCCGCGGCCGGGTGTTCGCCAGGAGCAAAGACGCGGCTTACGCGAAGCTGCCGCAGTTGAGCGGCGGTGAGGGCAGCGAACAGGACGTGCTCGCGCAATACAACGCGCTCACGAGCCTGTTGGCGCCGCGTGGACTCGCCATCGCCGTGCTTACGGTGGACGGGCGCGGCGCCGCGACACTGCAATTGGACGATGGCATCGAAGTGCGGCTTGGACGTGAGCAGGCGCAGGAGCGGTTGGCGCGCTTCGGTGCACAGGCGCTGCCCGCCCTGGGCACGCGGCTCACGTCCGTCGCCTACGTGGATATGCGCTATAGCAACGGTTTTGCCGTGGGTTGGCGAGCGGCATCCGCCGCGAGCGGCGCACGCAGTGGAGGGGTCTAGCCGATGTCTAGAAAGACAGACAAACATCTGATCGTGGCGCTGGACGTGGGCACCTCCAAGGTGGTGGCCATCGTCGGCGAGGTGCTGCCCGAGGGCGGCGTGGAGATCGTGGGGCTGGGCTCACACCCGTCCCGTGGCCTCAAGAAGGGCGTGGTGGTGAACATCGAGTCCACCGTCCAGTCCATCCAGCGCGCCGTGGCGGAAGCCGAGCTCATGGCCGGTTGCCAGATCCATTCGGTGTTCACCGGCATCGCCGGCAGCCACGTGCGCAGCCTCAACTCGCACGGCGTGGTGGCGATCCGCGACAAGGAGTGCACCGCCGGCGACGTGGACCGGGTCATCGACGCGGCGCGGGCGGTGAGCATCCCCGCAGATCAGAAGATCCTGCACATCCTGCCTCAGGACTTCATCATCGACGGGCAGGACGGCATCCGCGAGCCCATCGGCATGTCCGGCGTACGCCTGGAGGCGCGGGTGCACATCGTGACGGGCGCGGCGAGCGCCGCGCAGAACATCGTGCGCTGCGTGGAGCGCTGCGGCCTCAAGGTGGACGACGTGATCCTGGAGCAGCTCGCCTCGAGCTACGCGGTGTTGAACGAGGATGAGAAGGACCTGGGCGTGTGCCTCGTGGACATCGGCGGCGGCACCACCGACATCGCGGTGTTCACCGACGGTGCGATCCGCCACACGGCGGTGATCCCCATCGCCGGCGACCAGGTGACCAACGACATCGCAGTGGCGCTGCGCACGCCGACGCATCACGCCGAGGACATCAAGATCAAATACGCCTGTGCATTGCCGCAACTCGCCAGCGCCGACGAGACCATCGAGGTGCCGAGCGTGGGCGAGCGCCCACCGCGGCGCCTGGCCCGTCAGACGCTCGCCGAGGTGGTGGAGCCGCGTTACGAGGAACTCTACAGCCTGATCCAGGCAGAGCTGCGGCGCAGCGGCTTCGAGGACCAGGTGCCGGCAGGCATCGTGCTCACCGGCGGCAGCGCCAAGATGGAAGGCGCGGTGGATCTCGCCGAGGAAGTGTTCCATGCGCCGGTGCGCCTCGGTGCGCCGCAATACGTGTCGGGTCTCGTGGATGTGGTGCGCAACCCGATACACGCCACGGGGGTCGGTCTGCTGTTGTTCGGAGCCCAGAGCCTGCCGAAGGGCGCGACGGAGCGGCGCGGCCGCGCCGGCGCCCAGGAAGTGTGGCAGAGGATGATGCAATGGTTCCAAGGGTCGTTTTGAAGGTTTGTTCAGTCCCATGCGCCTACCCGGGAGGCGGGTGCGTGGGAGACGGTGTCACGGTTTCGATTTCTAATTGCGGAGGAGGCCGGTTATGTTCGAACTAATGGATGAAATGAATCAGAATGCGGTGATCAAGGTAGTCGGCGTGGGCGGCGGCGGCGGTAACGCCGTGCAGTACATGGTGTCACGCGGCGTCGAGGGCGTGGACTTCGTCGCCATCAATACCGATGCCCAGGTGCTGCGCAAGTCGAATGCGAAGACCATGCTGCAGATCGGCGGGAGCTTCACCAAGGGCCTGGGCGCCGGCGCCAACCCCGACGTGGGGCGACAGGCGGCGCTCGAGGATCGGGACCGCATCGAAGAGGTGCTGAAAGGCAGCGACATGGTGTTCATCACCGCCGGCATGGGCGGCGGCACCGGCACCGGCGCCTCGCCGGTGGTGGCGCAGGTGGCGAAGGAGCTCGACATACTCGTGGTGGCGGTGGTCACCAAGCCCTTCGGCTTCGAGCGCAACAAGCGCATGGCGGTCGCCGAGAAGGGCCTGGCGGAACTCACCCAGTACGTCGATTCCCTCATCATCATCCCCAACGACAAGCTGGCGGCGGTGCTGGGTCGGGAGATCACGCTCATCAACGCCTTCCAGTCAGCGAACGAGGTGTTGCTGGGGGCGGTGCAGGGCATCGCCGACATCATCACCCGGCCGGGGCTCATCAACGTGGACTTCGCCGACGTGC
>DATIEQ010000041.1:0-5731 GCA_035455665.1 Gammaproteobacteria bacterium
CAGCAGTTGTTCGTCCGGTGGCTGCACGCGGGACTCCAAGCAGGTGAGGGGGCGAGTATATGATAGCGGCCATGCCGGCCCCAACGAAGAACCTGCCCGAGTGGTCGAAGGTCGAGAGCGTGTTCCTGGACATGGACGGCACGCTGCTTGACCTGCATTTCGACAACCACTTCTGGCTGGAGCACGTGCCGCTGCGCTTCGGCGAGCGCCACGGCTTGAGCCCGGCCGCCGCCCTCGAGGCCCTGATGCCGCGTTTCCGGGAGAAGGAGGGCACCCTCGAGTGGTACTGCCTGGACCATTGGTCCCGGGAGCTGGACATGGACATCCTCGCCCTCAAGCGCGAGGTGGAGCACCTGATCCAGGTACTGCCCGGCGCGGAGGATGCCCTCAAGGGGCTGCGTGCGCTCGGCAAGCGGCTGGTGCTCGTGACCAACGCCCACGCGGACGCCTTAGGGCTAAAGATGGAGCGCACGCGACTCGAGGGCTATTTCGACCGCATCATCTCCTCCCACGACTTCGGCGCGCCGAAGGAGACCCAGGAATTCTGGCGCAGCCTGCGCGAAGTGGAGGCGTTCGAGCCCGAGGCGACGCTCTTGGCGGACGACAGCCTGCCGGTGCTGCGTGCCGCCCGGGACTACGGCATCCGTCATCTCGTCGCCATGCGCAAGCCCGACACGCGCCGCCCGGCGCGGGACATCGATGAGTTCCCCGCCGTCGAGGGCTTGGGTGAGCTGTTACCAGATCGGGGGGACTAGGGCGTAGGTATGGCGGCGGTACTCGGCGTATCGCTCGCCGAAGTGCTGCGACAAGAACCGTTCCTCGATGCGGATCTTGCGGGTGAACAGCAGCATGAAGAGGGGGATGGCGAGGAGCCCGCTCACCCGCCCCAGGGCGAGGGTGGAGCCGATCGCCGCGAAGATGGCGCCGGTATAGATGGGGTGGCGCAGCCAGCGGTAAGGGCCGTGGGTCACGAGCTCATGGTCTTCCTTGATGGTGACCCGTCCGCTCCAATTGCGGCCCAGCGCTCGCCGCGCCCACACGGCGAGCCCCAGGGACAGGAGCTGCAGGCCGAGGCCGAAGAACGTCAAAGGGCCGAGCGGGGGGAGGAAGCGGGTGCTGAGGGGATTCTGCGGCGAGAACGGCAAGAGCAACAGAAAGTAGGCAGAGGCCAGGAGCGTGAGGTGGAATGCCCGCGAGGCGGCGGGTTCCTTGCTGGCAGCGTCTTTCACCTTGCGCGCGCTGTAACTCCAGTAGAGGTCCCAGACGACCCATATCCCCAGCGTGGTCCAGTAGATCTCTGGCTGCATGGCTCAGCGTCTCCCGCGCCCACCGCCGCCGCTGCGGCGCGGGCCGCCCCGGCCGCCACCCCCACCGCCACGCCGTCCACCGCCGCCACTCCGGCCGCCCGGATGCAGCGGCCGATGGCGCTCGCGTTTCTCCGGCGGCGCGGGCTTCACCAAGAGCGCCGGGTCCATGGCCTCGCGTGGGATGCCGTGGCCGATGTAGCGCTCGATGTCCGGCAGGGAGAAGGAGTATTCCTCGCAGGCGAAGCTGATGGCGTCGCCGAAGGCGCCGGCGCGCGCGGTGCGGCCGATGCGGTGCACGTAGTCCTCCGCGTCCTGCGGCAGGTCGTAGTTGACGATGTGGCTCACGTCCGGGATGTGCAGGCCGCGGGAAGCCACGTCGGTGGTGACCAGGATCGGCAGCTCGCCGGCCGTGAACTCGCGCAGCAGGCGCAGGCGCTTGTTCTGCGGCACGTCGCCCGAGAGCACCTCGCTCTTGAAGCCGTTGCCGTTCAGCCACGCCACCAGGTCCTCGGCCACGCGCTTGGTGTTCACGAACACCATGGTGCGGTGCGGGTCGATCTTGCGCAGCAGGCCGATGAGCAGCGGCACCTTCTCGTTGGTGGCGGGGAAATACAGCGACTGGCGCACGTTGTCGGCCGTGACCTTGTCCGGCTCGATGCGCACGAACTCGGCGTTGTTCATGTGCTCGTAGGCGAGTTCCAGCACCCGGTGCGAGAGGGTGGCGGAGAACAGCATGCTCAAGCGCTGGGTCGGGTGCGGCAGGCGGCGCAGCAGGAAGCGCACGTCGGCGATGAAGCCCATGTCGAACATGCGGTCCGCCTCGTCCAGCACCAGCACCTCGGCGATGTGCAGGTCGAAGACGTGCTGCTTCATGTAGTCGATGAGCCGGCCCGGCGTACCGATGAGGAGATCGACGCCCTCGGCCACCCGCTCGCGCTGTTTCTCGTAGTCCTCGCCGCCGTAGACCACCGTCATGCTGATGCCGGTGTGTTTGCCGAGTCCCAGCGCGTCCTTGTGGATCTGCACCGCCAGCTCGCGGGTCGGTGCCACCACCAGGGCGCGTGGCTGGTTGTGTCTGCGGGTGGCGGGGGCGGGATGGGTCAGGAGGCGGTTGAAGAGGGCGAGCAAGAAAGCCGCCGTCTTGCCGGTGCCGGTCTGCGCTTGGCCGGCGACGTCGTGGCCGGCGAGCAAGAGCGGCAACGTCTCCGCCTGGATAGGGGTGCAGCCCTTGAAGCCCGCTTCCCGCACGCTCTGCAACAGCGGCTCGGCCAGGCCTAAAGTCTCGAAATCAAGCTGTGTCATGCGGGTCCAGGGTCCATGGGGCTTGCATTCTTCGGCTGGTTGGGCTCAAATATTCCGATAAGCCAGATCGCCTGCGCCTTGAGCGGGCTGTATCCCAAGCTACCCACACTGTTTGACGACCTGAAGCCGCGAGCAAGCCGCGATATTGTGCCTTAACCGGCACTTTTCGTCACATCCCCGCCGAACCTTTTCGGATATCACGCGCCCGCTCGTGCCGCCCAGGCGGAACCCCATAAGCCACTAGGAGGCTGATTTACCGTGAGTGACCAAATCGTCTACACCAGCGACGCTAATTTCGAGAACGACGTGTTGAAGTCCAGCCTGCCCGTGCTGGTGGATTACTGGGCCGAGTGGTGCGGTCCCTGCAAGATGATCGCCCCGATCCTCGACGAGATCGCCGGCGACTACCAGGGCAAGCTCAGGATCGCCAAAGTGAACGTGGATGAGAACCAGCAGGTCACCCAGAAGTACGGCATCCGCAGCATCCCCACCCTGATGCTGTTCAAGGACGGCAACGTCCAGGCCCAGAAGGTGGGCGCCATGTCCAAGTCGCAGCTCGCCGCCTTCATCGAGACCAACATCTGACCTCCCTACGTCATGCATTACCCCTCCACCCTTTCCCGTCCGGTTCCCGCCGGACATGCCTAAAACCATAAACCTGAGAATGGCACTTCTATGAACCTGACAGAACTGAAGAAACGACCGGCCGAAGCGATCATCACGCTGGCCGAGTCCATGGGGCTCGAGAACATGGCGCGCTCGCGCAAGCAGGACGTGATCTTCTCGATCCTGAAGGCGCATGCGCGCAACGGCGAGGAGATCTCCGGCGACGGCGTGCTCGAGATCCTGCAGGACGGCTTCGGCTTCCTGCGCTCCGCCGAAGGCTCCTACCTGGCCGGGCCGGACGACATCTACGTCTCCCCCAGCCAGATCCGCCGCTTCAACCTGCGCACCGGCGACTCCGTGGCCGGCAAGATCCGCCCCCCGAAGGAGGGCGAGCGCTATTTCGCGTTGCTCAAGGTGGACCACATCAACTTCGATCCGCCGGAGCACGCCAAGAACAAGGTGCTGTTCGAGAACCTGACGCCGCTGTTCCCCAAGCGACGCATCAAGATGGAGCGCGGCAACGGCTCCACCGAGGACATCACCGCCCGCATCATCGACATGATCGCCCCCATCGGCATGGGGCAGCGCGGTCTCATCGTCTCGCCGCCCAAGGCCGGCAAGACCATGATGCTGCAGAACATGGCCCAGAGCATCGCCGCGAACTTCCCCGACATCTACCTCATCGTGCTGCTCATCGACGAGCGGCCCGAGGAAGTGACCGAGATGCAGCGCTCCGTGAAGGGTGAGGTCGTGTCCTCCACCTTCGACGAGCCCGCCACGCGCCACGTGCAGGTGGCCGAGATGGTCATCGAGAAGGCCAAGCGCCTGGTCGAGCACAAGCGCGACGTGGTGATCCTGCTCGACTCCATCACCCGTCTGGCGCGCGCCTACAACACCGTGGTCCCGGCCTCCGGCAAGGTGCTCACGGGCGGCGTGGACGCGAACGCCCTGCAGCGTCCCAAGCGTTTCTTCGGTGCCGCGCGCAACATCGAGGAGGGCGGCTCGCTCACCATCCTCGCCACCGCGCTCATCGAGACCGGCTCGCGCATGGACGACGTGATCTTCGAGGAGTTCAAGGGCACGGGCAACAGCGAGATCCACATGGACCGGCGCATCGCCGAGAAGCGCGTGTTCCCGGCCATCAACATCAACAAGTCCGGCACGCGCCGCGAGGAGCTCCTGGTGCCGCAGGACGAGCTGCAGAAGATCTGGATCCTGCGCAAGCTCCTGCACCCCATGGACGAGCTGGCGGCCAGCGAGTTCCTGCTGGACAAGCTCAAGGAGACTAAGGCTAACAGCGAGTTCTACGACTCGATGAAGCGCTGACCCGAAGCGGGCCTTTTGCCCGCTGGCGGCGTTGAAAACCGGCTCGCAATGGCCGCTACCGACATCCTGTCTCCCGCGGCACTCGTACATCCATGTACAGCGCTCACGGGTTTTATCTATTGCGCTTGCTCGCCGCTTTTCGCCTTGCCATCGGCCAAAATTTCCCGCTTCAGGAGTTCCGGAACTTTGGCCGGGAATCCAGGTCGGAACCCTTAACACCCCGACCCGGAAGTTCTGCGATGCTCCTGCGACGCTGGATACACCCCCTGATCCTCCTCACCCTGCTGCCCCTGGGGGCTCAAGCCGATGACATGCCCCAGGCCTGCAACGCCGCCTCGTACCGGGAGTTCGACTTCTGGTTGGGGGATTGGAACGTGAGCTCCCCGGACGGCCGGCTCGTAGGCCATAACCGGGTGCAGAAGAGTTATAACGGCTGCGTGCTGCAGGAGAACTGGACCGGCGTGAAGGGCGGCACCGGTTCCAGCTTCAACATCTACGACGCGCCGCGCAAGGTCTGGCACCAGACCTGGGTGGACTCCATGGGCTCGCTGCTCACCCTCGAGGGCGGCGTCAAGGACGGCCGCATGGTGCTCTCCGGCGAGCAGGTCCAGCCCGACGGCAAGAAGTTGCAGAACCGCATCACCTGGACGCCCCAGAAGGACGGCAGCGTGCGCCAGCTGTGGGAGTCCTCGTCGGACGGCGGGAAAACGTGGAAGGTGGTCTTCGACGGGATATACAGGAAGTCGAACTAAAACGGGTCTTTTGCCGGAGGGCATGCGCACATCGCTGCGCTCCTGCTTCGCTCGTGGCCCAGGGTGAACATCCTGTTCACCCGCGCGCCGTATACGGCGCGCCCAGTTGCTCGGGCGCCCACGCCTAGCCCGCGGCCAAAATCCCTCGTTTTAGGGTGGCAGCCTCAGGCTTTCTTTTTCTTCGTCTCCCGTTCCAGAGCCCGCCACCCGATGTCTTTTCGGAAGAAGCGCCCCTGCCAGTGGATACCTTCGGCCGTGTGGTAGGCGCGCACCCGCGCGTCCGCCACCGTGCCGCCGAGCGCCGTCACCGCCAGCACCCGCCCGCCGTTGGTCACCACGTGGCCCTGCTCCTCGGCGGTGCCGGCGTGGAACACCTTCACGTGGTCGTTCTGGAAGGGGGACAGGCCGGTGATGGGGTCGCCCTTGCGGTAGTCCCCC
>DATIEQ010000042.1:0-2541 GCA_035455665.1 Gammaproteobacteria bacterium
GGGCTTGATCTTGCCCGAAGCCATCTCGCAGAACAGGCAATTGCTCATAGTAGCCTCCACTCAGCGCACGTCCTGGCGGCCCGAGAACGCATGGGATAGGGTGCCGCCGTCGATGAATTCCAGCTCGCCGCCGATGGGAACCCCGTGGGCGATGCGCGTGGCGCGTATGCCGCGATGCCGGGCGAGTTCCGCCAGGTAATGGGCGGTGGCCTCACCCTCCACCGTGGGGTTGGTGGCCAGGATCAGTTCGGTCACGCCCCCTTCGGCGAGGCGTGCCTGCAGCTGTCCGAGACCGAGCTCGTCAGGGCCGATGCCGTCCAGGGGCGAGAGATGGCCCATGAGCACGAAATACTGCCCGCGGAAACCGGTGGCGTTCTCGATGGCGTACACGTCCGCGGGGGTCTCCACGACGCATACCGTCGCGGCGTCCCGCCGGGCGTTAGAGCAGATCTCGCAGAGCTTGGCATCGGTGAGCATGCGGCAGCGTTCGCAATGGCCTATGCCTTCCGCCGCCGAGGTGAGTGCGGCAGCGAGCGCCAGAGCGCCTTCACGGTTGCGCTCCAAGAGGTGGAAGGCCATGCGCTGTGCCGACTTGGGCCCCACGCCCGGCAAGCAGCGCAGGGCATCCATGAGTCTCTGCAGTAACGGCGAATAAGGCATGGCTGTGCTCTAGTCCGCGGGTTTGACCAGCTCGGGGTTCACCTGGGTGCCGAAAGTCTCGCAGAGCTCGCGCACATTGGGATCGGCAGCGATGGCGCCGCGGGCGGCCGTCAGGCGCTCAGCCTCCCGTTGCTCATCGAGCTTGGCAGGTGTCGCCAGGGGGCCGTCGCCCACCTGCATGCGTAATCTCAAGTTCTCACCGAAGCGTTTGGACAGTGCCTCCTCGAGCCTCCCCAGGAGCTGGCCGGTCGCCATGTGCTGATGAGCGGCGCTGATCTCGAGGTGCAGAGTATTGGCTTCGCGACGCCGGTACACGCATTGAGCGGCGAGCTCGCGTGCGGCGCCGCGCAACTCCAAGCTCTCGATGAGCCGCGGCCAATCGGGGTCCTGCCAGGTCGCAGGGGCTGTGGTGTGGGCAATCGCTTGACGACCCCCGCCGTTGGGTGCCGCTTGCACTGGAACCGGGCGGGACGGTGTCTCCGCGCTGCCTGCGACAGTCTCCATGGGCTGGAAAGCCAGCATGCGCAACAGCGCCATCTCGAATCCGGCGCGGGGAGAGGGAGCGAGAGCGAGGTCGCGTTTGCCAAACAGCGCCACCTGGTAATAGAGCTGCACGTCGCCCGGCTCGAGGCGCGCAGCCAGGGCCTTGATGATTTCCGCCTCGTCGAACTCAGCGGCCGCCTGCGGCACCGCTTGAGCCACGGCGATGCGTTGCAGCGCCGAGGCGAGATCGTCCAGCACCAGCTGGTAATCCGGTGCGTGCTCGTCGAGAGCGGCGATCGCCTTCAGTACCGCTGCCCCGCTACGCGAGGCGACCGCTTCCAGCAGGGCACGCACGTGGGTCCTCTCGATGGTGCCGAGCATCACGCGCACGTCGGCGTCCTTGACCTCGCCACCACCGAAGGCGATGGCCTGGTCCAGGAGGCTCAGCGCATCGCGCAGGCTGCCGTCGGCGGCATGGGCGAGGAGCGGGACCGCCGGCGGTTCGAAGGGGACCTTCTCCTCTCCCAGGATGTGGGTCAGGCGACCCTCGATGAGCCCCGCCGGCAGGCGCTTCAGGTTGAACTGCAGACAGCGGGAGAGCACGGTCACCGGGATCTTCTGGGGATCGGTGGTGGCCAGCAGGAACTTCACGTGCGGCGGCGGCTCCTCCAGGGTCTTGAGCAGCGCGTTGAAGGCGTTCTTGGAGAGCATGTGCACCTCGTCGATGAGGTACACCTTGTAGCGGCCACGGCTGGGTGCGTACTGCACGTTGTCCAGGAGTTCGCGCGTATCGTCCACGCCGGTACGGGAGGCGGCGTCCACTTCGATCAGGTCCACGAAGCGCCCGGCATCGATCTCCATACAAGCGGAGCACTTGCCGCAGGGCCGGGAGGTGACGCCGGTCTCGCAGTTGAGGGACTTGGCGAGGATGCGGGCGATGGTGGTCTTGCCCACACCGCGGGTGCCCGTGAACAGGAAGGCGTGATGCAGGCGGTTATGGTCGAGGGCGTTGATGAGCGCCCGGAGCACGTGCTCCTGGCCCACCATCTCCGCGAAGACGCGCGGACGCCATTTTCTCGCCAGGACTTGATACGACATGCGGGCTCGGGGATCGCCAAGGTAGGCGCTCTATCCTGGCTACTTTAACAGAGCGCCCCGACTTGACGGCAGCTGCCATACAAGGTGACCGGCTACGCCGGTGGCCTCACCCTGCGCGACGTTTGAATCTGGCGGAGAGAGTGGGATTACTCCGGGCATCCTGCCCTCCGCCCTTCCAGGGCCGCCCTTCGGGCGTTCCAATTCGCTCCCGGCGAATTGGTCGAACCCGAATGATTTAAACATCGCGGGTTCGAATCCCGCCCAATTCGGGCGCTCATCAATGCCTGAAAGTGGCGGAGA
>DATIEQ010000043.1:0-4094 GCA_035455665.1 Gammaproteobacteria bacterium
CGCGTCCGCGTCCGCGCCCTCGGCCCGGACGGCAAGACCTTGGAGTTCGACGCCGGCGGGCTGCTCGCGGTTTGCATCCAGCACGAGATCGACCATCTCGACGGCAAACTGTTCGTGGACTATCTCTCCGAACTCAAGCGCAAGCGCATCAAGAAGCGGCTCGAGAAGGAGGAGCGCGAGTCGAAGGAGGGCCGTTCGCCCGCTTCTGTCTTGTGACCCCCGGGGGAGTCCCATGAGCGCCTTGCGCCGGATCGCCTTCGCCGGCACGCCCGATTTCGCACTTCCGGCCCTGGACGCGCTCGCCCAGAGCGGCCAGCGACTCATCGGCGTCTGGACCCAACCGGACCGTCCGGCGGGACGCGGTCAGGCACTCAAGCCATCGCCGGTGAAACGCCGCGCGCTCGAACTCAACCTGCCCGTGCACCAGCCGGCGAGCCTCAAAGGTGGCGTGGCGCAGCGCGTGCTCGCGGACGCCAAGCCCGACCTCCTGGTGGTAGTGGCCTACGGACTCATCCTGCCGGACACGGCGCTGGCGATCCCTTCCTTCGGCTGCCTCAACATCCATGCCTCGCTCTTGCCGCGTTGGCGCGGCGCGGCGCCGATCCAGCGTGCGATCCTGGCGGGTGACGCCGAGACCGGTGTCTGCATCATGCGCATGGAGGCGGGGCTCGACACCGGTCCCGTGCTCCACGAGCGACGCACGCCGATCAGCGACGCTGACAACGCCCAGGCCCTGCATGACCGGCTCGCCCGGATGGGGGCGGAAGCCTTGCTCGAGGCCTTGAGCCGACTCGATGAGCTCAGACCGCGGCGGCAGGACGAAGCCCAAGCGACCTACGCGGCGAAACTCAGCAAGGAGGAAGCGCGCGTGGATTGGGCTAAGCCGGCGCTGGAACTTGCCCGCGCCGTACGTGCCTACAATCCATGGCCCGTGGCCTATTGCCTGCACGAGCACATGCCGCTGCGACTGTGGCGCGCCTCTGCCCTCGCGGGCGGGTCGGGAGCATCGCCCGGCACGGTCGTGGCCGCGGGCAGCGAGGGGATCGACGTGGCGACGGGGGTGGGCCTCCTGCGTCTACTCGAACTCCAGCCCGCCGGCGGGCGGACGATGGAAGCGGGGGATTTCGCCCGGGGCCGGACGCTCAAGGGTGTGCGGCTCCTCTGATGAAGGGTGTCTCGCCCCGCGCGCTCGCCGCCCAGGCCCTCGTGGAGGTGTTGCGCGAGAATGCGACCCTGACCGTCGCCGCGGAACGCGCCGTGAAGGGATGCAGCGACCGGCGCGACGCGGCGCTGGTGAAGGAGCTCGGTTACGGCACGCTGCGTTTCCAGCCGCGCCTCGCGGCGCTGCTGGCGCGCCTGTTGGAGCAGCCGCTCAAGGGCTCGGACCTGGACGTGGAGGCCTTGCTGCTCTTGGGCCTCTATCAGCTCATCTATATGAGGGTGCCCGACCATGCCGCCGTGCGGGAGACCGTGGAGGCCTGCCGCATGCTCAAGAAGGGCTGGGCCGCGGGACTCGTGAACGGCGTGCTACGTCGTTTCCTGCGGGAGCGGGCGGCGCTCGAGGCGGCGATTGCGGACGACCTTGCGGCGCGCTACGCCCACCCGCTGTGGTTCATCGAAGAGCTACGCCGCGACTGGCCGCAGCATTGGGAGGGGGTGCTCGCGGCGGGGAACGAGCGTCCGCCGCTCACGCTCCGGGTGAACCGCGCACGCATCGGGCGCGATGCGTTCGTCGCGCAGCTCGCCGCAGCGGACATCACGGCGCGCGCCTGCCGCCATTCCCCGGACGGGGTGGTGCTCGACAGGCCGCTCGACGTGGGTGCGCTGCCCGGCTTCGCCGCCGGCCTGTGCTCGGTGCAGGACGAGGCCGCGCAACTGGCCGCGGGGCTTCTCGATGCGGCGCCGGGACAGCGGGTGCTGGATGCCTGCGCGGCGCCCGGCGGCAAAGCCTGCCACCTCCTGGAATGGCATCCCGACCTCGCGCTCACGCTCGTGGAGAGAGACTCGTTTCGCGCCCGCCGCATCCACGAGAACCTCGAGCGGCTGGGACTGCACGCGGACGTCCGGGTCGCGGATGCCGGCGAACCCCTGGGGTGGTGGGACGGCGTACCCTTCGATCGCATCCTGCTCGACGCGCCTTGCAGCGCGAGCGGCGTGGTGCGCCGCCATCCGGACGCGAAGCTTCGGCATCGCCCCGATCAGTTGGAGGCGGCCGTGAGCCTGCAAAAGCGGCTCCTGGACGCGCTCTGGCCGCTCCTCATGCCCCGCGGTAAGCTGGTCTATGCCACCTGTTCCATGTTCCGGCGGGAGAACGCCGGTCAGCTGGACGGCTTTCTCGCCGCCCACGCGGACGCCGAAGCCCTTCCCCTCGACGCGGGCTGGGGGATCCGCGCGGGACCGGGACGGCAGATACTCAGCGGCGAAGACGGGATGGACGGCTTCTACTATGCGTGCCTACAAAAGCGTCCTTGACGCGCCATGAGCCGGCGCTCCCTGCTCCGTGGAATCGGGCGCGGCCTCGTAGGGTTGGGTCTGGCGGCGCCATTCCTGCTTGGCGTACTGTCGCCGGCGGCGGCCGATGAGCCGGGCGGCTTCAACATCCGTACCGCCTACACGGAACTCGTGAGCGGCGTCTACTACCTCAATGCCGACGTGGACCTGAACCTGAGCGACCAGGCCATCAGCGCGCTGGAGAACGGCCTGCCGCTCACTGTCGAGCTGCAGCTCGAGATCATCAAGCACCGCAGCTTCGTGTGGAACAAGAAGGTAGCCACCCTGACCCAGAGCTACCAGATCAGCTTCCATGCGCTCACGCGCCGCTTCATCATCACCAACCTCAACAGCGGCGACCAGCAGAGCTTCGCGAGCTACCGCGACGCCATCACCAGCCTCGGCCAGGTGAACGACCTGCCGCTCATCGATGCGAACCTGCTGGAGCCCGATGCACACTACACGGTCCGCATGCGCGCCGTGCTCGACATCAAGGATTTCCCCGGGCCGATGCAGCTCATCGCCTCGCTGTTCAAGGGTTGGGACCTGACCAGCGACTGGTACGAATGGACGCTCAGCTCATGAGGCGTTACGCCATGCCACTGCTGTTCGGCGTCGGCATGTGCATCATGCTGTTGTCGCTCATGCTGCTCGCCAAGAGCACCTCCAACTCGGCGGCCTTCGAGAACGTCCACGTGTGGCTGGTGCTGTTGAACGTGGCGGCCGCGGTGCTGCTGCTGGGCGTCATCGGTTTCAACCTGGTACGCCTGATCCTGCAGGCGCGCCGCAACGTGCCCGGTTCGCGCCTCACCCTGCGCCTGGTGGTCACCTTCGGTCTGCTCGCGATCGGACCGGTGCTGCTGGTGTACATCTTCTCCTACCAGTTCATCAGTCGCGGCATCGACAGCTGGTTCGACGTGCGGGTGGAGAGCGCGCTGTCCGACGCCATGGAGCTGTCGCGCGCCGCCCTCGACATGCGGGTGCGCGACCTCCTGGTCCGCACCGAACGCATGGCGGGGACTCTGCAGAGCGCCGATCCGCGCAGCGCCGCCTACGCGCTCGACGTCTTGCGCCGCCAGAACGGCGCCTCGGAGCTCTCGCTGCTGAACGGGTTCAGCGGCCGCATCGTGGCGACGAGCTCCGGGCAGCCGGGGGCGTTGGTCCCGGACCTGCCGGGCCCGGACGTGATGATGCAGGTGAGGGGCGGCAACACCTACGTAGGCCTCGACCCGGTGGGCCAGGGCGGCCTGCATATCCGCGCCGTGGTGCCGGTGACCCTGGCGGGCGAGTGGTGGAACCGGAAGATACTGCAGGCGCTGTACCCGGTGGCCGGCGAGCAGAGCGGGCTCGCCGATCGCGTGCAGCAGGCCTATTCGCGCTACCAGCAGCTCACCTTCCTGCGCGAACCTTTGAAATACAGTTTCCTGCTGACGCTGTTCCTGGTGCTGCTGCTGAGCTTGTTCATGGCGGGCCTGGGCGCATTCGTGGCTGCGCGGCGGCTGGTGGCGCCGCTCCAGGACCTGGTGGAAGGGACGCGCGCCGTCGCGCGTGGTGACTTCACCACGCGCCTGCCGCTGCCGTCCCGTGACGAGGTGGGTTTCCTG
>DATIEQ010000044.1:0-3535 GCA_035455665.1 Gammaproteobacteria bacterium
CCCCATGCATGAGGGCGACCACCTGTTCCGGGTAGGGGATGCCTTCAAGGCGGTGTATGCGGTGCGGGCCGGCTCCTACAAGAGCTACACCGTGGACAGCGAAGGCCGCGAGCATGTGCTCGGGTTCCATCTGCCCGGCGAACTCCTGGGGCTGGAGGCCATCTATCCCGCGCGGCACGTGAGCAACGCCGTGGCGCTCGACACCGCCAGCGTGTGCGTGCTGCCCTATGACCGCCTGCAGGAGCTGGCGGGCGAGATCGGCGGCCTGCGCAACCAGCTCTTCCGGCTCATGAGCAAGGACATCGCCGATGCCGCCGCCCTGGCGGGGGACTTCACCGCCGAAGAGCGCATCGCCGCGTTCCTCCTGGGGCTCTCGCGCCGTTTCCAGCAGCGCGGTTTCTCCAGCCAGGAATTCAACCTCACCATGTCGCGGCGCGACATCGCCAATTACCTGAGGCTCGCTCCCGAGACCGTGAGCCGCGTGTTCGCGCGCTTCGAGAAGACGAAGCTCATCGCGGTGAAACAGCGCGAGATCCGCTTGCTGGACATCGCCCGGCTGCAGGAACTCGGCCGCTGCCTGGGCGAGATACACGCCGCCTGATTGCTTGACGGTCCGCATCCGGTACTCCAAACCCGCCCCCAGTTGACCCAGATCATGGCCGCCGGCCCCGTCCGGCGTGAAGATGTCGCCATGCCCCTGGGGGGCGTCACTTGGGCGGCGGTCATGGGCGGAGCAGCGGAGTCTACTTCCCGGATCCTGGGCGCCACCTGGACGTCCATCGGCATCTCCCTCCTGCTCATCGCGCTCGGGCTCGCGGCGGTGCTGGCGCCGGAGGCTGCCGGCGTGACGCTAACGATCCTCATCCTGTGGATCATCTTCTTCAGCGGGCTGGCGCATCTCGTCCATGCCTGGGACGCGCGTGGCAACCCCATGTTCCTGTGGCGGCTGCTGGTGGGCGGCGTCTACGTGGCCGGCGCCTTGTTCCTGTTACTGAACCCCGGCTACGGCTTCAGTTTCCTGACCCTGTTCATCGCCGCGATGTTCGCCCTCGAAGCCGGGCTGCTGTTCGGGGCCTTCTTCTGGCTGCGCGGCGTGCCGGGCGCCGGCTGGATCGCCGCCGACGGGGCGCTCACCCTCGCCTTCGCCGTCCTCATCGCGTTGCTCTGGCCCTGGAGCTCCCCGTGGATGCTCGCCATGCTCGTGGGCATGAACATCATCGTGAGCGGCGCCGTGAGGCTCGGCCTGGCGCGCCGCCCGGACGGCGCTTTCATGAGCGTGCGTATCTGAACGGCTGAACGCCGTAGGAGCCAATACCATGTCAACCGCCATCAACACCCTGCGCCGCGAGCATGCGAACATGCGGAGCGTGCTGATACTGGTCCGCGATCAGATGGAACTGCTGGAGACGGGCCGGGTCCCCGACTTCGTGCTGCTGGCGAACGCGATCTATTACATGCGCAAGTTCCCGAGCCTGGTGCATCATCCCAAGGAAGACCTGATCTTCGAGCGGCTGGTGGCGGCCGACTCCAGCCTCAAGAAGGACGTGGAGGCCGCCCACAAGGAACACGAGGAGATCTACTCCATGGAGGATTGGCTCGTCGAGAACGCGCTCGATGCCCCCAAGCCCGGGACCCAGAAACGTGCGCGGCTCCTGGAGTTCGGCCGTCACTACCTCGAGGTGCAGCGCCACCACTCGGAGCGCGAGGAACGCCTGTTGTTTCCCCGCGCCGATGAGCTGTTGAAACCCAGCGACTGGGCGGAGGTGTCACGCCGCTTCAAGGACATCGACGACCCGCTGTTCGGCAAACACGGGGGCGAACGCTTCGAGCTGCTCTACGACCACCTGATGCGGGAAGCGGCCGACAGCTAGGGCTCCTAGTAGACGATCCGGCCACCCACCACCGTGTACATCACCTTGGCGTCCAGGATCTCCTGTTCCGGGACCGTAAGGATGTCCTTGGAGAGCACGGTGACGTCCGCCCGCTTGCCCACCGCGAGCGACCCCAGGTCCTGCTCGGCGAAGATGGCGTAGGCGTTGTTCCAAGTATAGGACCGTAGCGCCTCTTCCCGGGTCATCACCTGGCCCGGATAGAAGGGCGTGCCGTCGCTCTTGGCGCGCCGCGTCACGGCGCAGTAGAAATTCGGGATCGGGTCCTCGTCCTCCACCGGCACGTCGGTGCCGTTCGTGATGAGCGCGCCCGTCTGCATCAGCGAGCGCCAGGCGTAGGCGCCCGCCTTGGCCCGTTCCTCGCCCAGGCGCTTCACCACGTAGGGGGCATCCGAGCAGGCGTGCACCGACTGCATGGAGGCGATCACGCCGAGCTTGCCGAAGCGCGGGATGTCGGCGGGGTCCAAGTGCTGCGCGTGCTCGATGCGCCAGCGCAGGTCCTTGGCGTCCGGATGAGCCGCGAACTCCGCCTGGAACACGTCGAGCGCCGACCGGTTCGCCCGGTCGCCGATGGCATGCACCGCGAGCTGGTAACCGTCCTTGAGCGCCAGGTCGGCGATGCGCTGCACCACCTCGGGCGTGGTGACGGCGATGCCGCTGCTCGCGGGCAGGTCGTCGTAGGGCTTGAGGAACCAGGCGGTGTGGCTGCCGAGCGCGCCGTCGGAGAGCACCTCCCCCACCGCGCGCACGGTGAAATGCCCGTCCGCGTCGTCCACGATGCGGTGCGTGGGCAGGTAGCGCTCGAGCTGGGTGTAGCCGTCGTACTTGGAGTAGTCCTCCTTCTCCGGCAGGCCCGCCACGTCCGCGCTCCCCGCCGTCACGTCCACCATGGCGTAGAGCCTGAGCGGCAGCGCGTCCTCGTCGGCGAAATCCTTGATGGCGTCCAGCACCGCGAAGCTCTCCCCCTGGTCCACGAAGGTGGTGATGCCCTTCCTGACCGCGTCGTCGGAGGCGAGCCTCAATTCCTGGTGGAACTCCGCCGAGGCCTGCCGGGGAGAACGTTGCTCGAGGCTCGCCTCGTAGGCGCGGTTGGCGGGCTGCATGGCGTTGTCCCAGAGCATGCCGATGGGTTCGCCCTTCCCATCGCGCACGATCTGCCCGCCCGCGGGGTCCGGCGTGGTGCGGTCGATCTTGAGCAGCGTCAGCACCGCCCCGTTCACGAACAGGCCGTGGCCGCTCGCGTGCTCCAGCATCACCAGGTTGTCCGGCGCCACTTTATCGAGGCCCGCATGCAGCGGCAGGCCCTGGACGTTCGGGTCCGGCGCACGGTCCCATTTCTCCTGGTGCCAGCCACGGCCGAGGATCCACTCGCCGGGGCGCGCCCTCTTCACCGCGTCCCCCACCAGCTTGAGGACGTCGTCCCAGTTCTTGGTCTTGGTGAGGTTGAGCATCCTGAGCGAGCGGCCGAGGCTGGTGAAATGGCCGTGGCCTTCGATGAAGCCCGGCACGGCGAGCGCGCCCTTCAAGTCGATGCGCTTGGTCTTCGGCCCCACGTAGCGCTGGATCTCCTGGTCCGAGCCCAGCGCCAGGATGCGCCCGTCCTTGGCGGCCAATGCCGTGACCTGGGGCTGCTTAGCCTCGAGAGT
>DATIEQ010000045.1:0-3478 GCA_035455665.1 Gammaproteobacteria bacterium
TGACTGCGGCTGCTGAACGCCTCTAAGGATCCAGCCGTGTATACCCTGCTGCCGCGCGGGCGGCGAAGGCCGGACGCATGAGCGGCAGACCGGGGCCGGCGTGGACTCCGGCCGCCGTGCTCATCGGGTTCTTGGCGGTGATTCCGTCGCTTTGCCGGGCGCAGACGGAAGCCGCCGTGCTTGCCGCAGGCCCTGCCGGCTCTCCTATCGTCATCGACGGCGTACTCGACGAAGCGGCCTGGAACGCCGCACCCGCGGTGGACCTGCAACAGCAGAACCCCCACCCCGGGGAGCCGACCCGCTACGCCACCCGGGTACAGGTATTGCGCGACGCGCGACATATCTATCTCGGCATCAGTTGTGACGACCCGGACCCCTCCAGCCTCGCCGTACATACGCTGCAACTGGACGGCAACCAGTCGAACGACGACGGCCTGTCCATCGTGCTCGACACCTTCGGCAGCAAGAAGCTCGCCTACGTCTTCCAGGTGAACGCCGGCGGGGCCATGGCGGACGGCCTGCTGTCGCCCGGATCCGCAGCGGCGAGCGGTGGAAGCTCGGGCCAGGGGGTGGTGAATTACAACTGGAACGGATACTGGGAGAGCGCGGTCAAGCGCGGCCCCGCGGGCTGGACGGCGGAGCTCGTCATCGATGTCGGGAGCCTGCAGTTCGGTGACGGCACTGCCGCCTGGGGGTTCAACGTCTCGCGCTACGTGCCCCGGGAACAACTGACCCTCGCCTGGTCGGGCATCGCCCTGGATGCCTCCGTGTTCAACCTGCAGCGCGAGGGCACGCTCTCCGGGGTGGAGGGGCTCGAGCTGGGTTCCGGCCTGGAGTTCGACCCCTACGGGCTCCTGCGCTACGACGACCTCCGGCACAGCACCGGATCGAAGGCGGGTTTCGACGTCAAGTACTCGTTCACGCCGGAGTTCGCCGGCCTCCTCACCTACAACACCGATTTCTCCGAGGCGCCGGCGATCAAACAACAGATCAACGTGACGCGCTTCAGCCTGTTCGTGCCGGAGCAGCGGAGCTTCTTCCTGAACGGGGCGAACATCTACGACTTCAGCCATAACCTGGGCCAGAACCTGATCCCCTTCGACTCGGAGAAGGTCGGGCTCGTGGACGGTGTCGACGTCCCCTTGCGCGAGGGCGTGAAGCTGTTCGGCGAGACCGGACCCTGGACCCTCGGCCTGCTCGACACCCGCATGGGCGCCACCCGTGTCTCCGCAGGCACCGACCTGCTGGCGGCTCGGGCGTCCTATAACGTCAGCGACAGCTGGCGCGTGGGTTCGCTCGTCACGCATGGCGACCCCACGGGCGCGACTGACAACACCTTCACCGGCCTGGACAGCACCTGGAGCAGTTCGTCCTTCGCCGGCGACAAGAACCTCAACCTCTCGGGCTGGTACGGCCGCTCCTCGGGGGACCTGGCCCCGGGCAACGCCGACGGCTACGGCATGGATCTCGAGTACCCCAACGACCTGTGGAACGCGGACTTCAATTACAACTACTACGGCGACGCCCTGGACCCCGCCATCGGCTTCCTGCCGCGACCCGGCACCCGGCAGTACTACGCCCAGCTCAACTGGCAGCCGCGCCCCGACAAGGACGGCACCTTCGGTTGGGTGCGGCAGTTCATGCTGCAGAACAACTACACCTACATCACCGGCCTCGACGGCCACGTGCAGACCGAGGTCCTGAACGTCTATCCCTTCATGTTCACCACCCAGTCCGGCTGGGGCGTGCAGACGCAACTGCAATCCGAATACGACTACATCCCCATGGCTTTCGAACTCGCCCCGGGCGTCACCATCCCGGTGGGGGGTTACCGCCAGCCCTCGGTGGGACTGGGCGCGAATTCCCCGCGTTCGAACCCGCTCTGGGCCTCGGCGACCCTGTCGGGCGGAACGCTGTATGACGGCAGTTACAAGTCCTGGTACGGGGAGTTCTCGGCTGCCGCCCCGGGCGGGCGGCTCACGGCGGACGTGAACGAGAGCACCTATTACTTCTACATGCCCGGCGGGCATTTCGTCGAACGGCTCATCACCGGGACGGCCGGTTACTCGCTCACGCCCGACCTCTCGGTCTCGGTGCTCGCCCAATACAACAACATCCGGCGCAGCGTCAGCGCCAACACGCGACTGCAGTGGCGCATGAAGCCCGGCAGCTACCTGTATTTCATCTGGAACCACGGCGTGGCCCTCGGCGCCGACATCAATTCCGCCGTCTCCGCCGCCGCGGCGACGTCCGACAATCAGCTGATCCTGAAGCTCGTATGGGGGTTCTATTGACTCCGATGCGTCGTTAAGACTATTACCTGGGGTCAATGCAGACCAAGGACGACACTTGCAGCCGCTTCGATGATTTCGATGACCGCTTCGGGCCTGGTGATGAGCGGTGCATGATCCGCCTTGATGGATGTCACCTTCGAACTCATCCGCTTCGCCAAGAAGCGCTGCGTTTCAGGCGAGAACATCCTGTCGTTCTCAACGATCAGGAACCAGGAGGGTTTCTCACGCCACGCCGCACTCGGCAGGGTTTCGCCCAAGCAATTCACGGATATGGGCCTCTGGTTCGCATTCAATAGAAGGTTATCTCTATGGCCTGCGTCCGGTGAGATCGCATTCTCGAATGCTCCAAGATCGACCCACAGGAGGCCGTTTTCATCCGGCTGCAACGTCGGCGCCTCGGGGTGAGACGCTTCACGCTGAAAAATTGCGCCGACCGTCTCGCCCGCATCCGGGACGATGGCCGCGATATACACCAAGCCTTTGACCTTTTTATCTCCGGCGCCCGCGGCGGTGATGACGGCTCCGCCGTACGAATGGCCGGCCAAGACTACAGGCCCATCTACTCGCGCCAGGGCGCGGCGGACGGCTGCGACGTCCTCGCTCAAGGAGGTCAGAGGGATCTGCACCGAGACCACGTCATAACCTTTGTCCTGCAGCGCCGCGGTGACCTTATTCCAGCTCGAGCCGTCGAACCACGCAGCGTGGGTCAAGACAATGGTGCCGGTTCTTTGATTAATGTTATTCATGGGGCTATCTCCTGTAGAAGCTTGTCTCAGACCTCGACCACGATCTTGCCCTTGGCCTTGCCGGATTCCATCAAGCGATGGGCCTCGACGATCTGCTCAAACTGGAAGACTCTCGCGGGTTTGGCCTTGTACTTGCCTGTAGCGGCTTTCGCGATAATCGCTTGCATCGGGATCTTGTCGAGCGGAAACTCCTTGTCGCCGAGGACGAACGCACTGCCGAAGAAGTTGAAATCGACGCCGGAGGGCAGGTCCATCAACGGATTGAACCCTTCAATGGGCCCGCCGCCGCCGAGGAAGCCGGCCATGCAGAGGCGCCCGTCCTTTTTGAGCATCTTCAAGGAGTCCCGGACAGTGCTGCTGCCGACCAATTCCAATACGGCATCGATGCCGCCGGGGTGCCTGTCCTTCACGGCCGGGCTGATCTCGCCCCCATCGATG
>DATIEQ010000046.1:0-5228 GCA_035455665.1 Gammaproteobacteria bacterium
CGTCGAAGCCGGCCTTGGCCACGCGCCGGCGGAGCAGGCCGAGTTCCAACCCACTCATATAGACACCGTGCAGGAATACGATGGTTTCAGCCATGCGGACATGATACCGGCCCAATCCGGTATCATTCACGGCTCAAGACCCGCTATGACCCATATCCACCCCACTCTCAAACGCCGGCACAGCGTGCCGGTCATGATCGGCACCGTGAAGGTGGGCGGCGGTGCGCCCATCGTGGTGCAGTCCATGACCAACACCGACACCGCCGACGTGGAGGCGACTGCCCGCCAGGTGGCGGAGCTCGCCCGGGCGGGTTCCGAGCTGGTGCGCATCACGGTCAACACCGACGAGGCGGCGGCCGCGGTGCCCCACATCCGCGACCGGCTGGCGGCCCAGGCCATCGCCGTGCCCTTGATCGGCGACTTCCATTTCAACGGCCACAAGCTCTTGGCGGCTCATCCCGCCTGCGCCGAAGCCTTGACCAAATACCGCATCAATCCCGGCAACGTGGGCCGCGGCGCGAAGCGCGACCCGCAGTTCGCCAGCATGATCGAAGCGACCTTGAAGCACGGCAAATGCGTGCGTATCGGCGTGAACTGGGGGAGTCTCGACCAGGACCTACTCACCCGGATGATGGATGAGAACGCCGCGTCGAAGACGCCCAAGGATGCGAAGGACGTGCTGCACGAGGCCGTGGTGGCCTCGGCACTCCTTTCGGCGGAGCGCGCCGAAGAACTGGGTCTCGCCCACGACCGCATCATCCTCTCCTGCAAGATGAGTCATGTGCAGGATCTGATTGATGTGTATTGCAGACTCGCCGAGCGCTGCGACTATCCCCTGCACCTGGGACTCACCGAAGCGGGCATGGGCAGCAAGGGCATCGTCGCCTCCACCGCGGCCCTCGCGGTGCTCTTGCAGCAGGGCATAGGCGACACCATCCGCATCTCCTTGACGCCGGAGCCGGGCGGCGACCGCACTCGCGAGGTGATCGTGGCCCAGGAGATCCTCCAGACCATGGGTCTCAGGGCTTTCATGCCCCTCGTGGCCGCCTGCCCCGGCTGCGGCCGCACCACCAGCAGCTATTTCCAGCAATTGGCTCAAGACATCCAGAGCTACATCCGCCACCAGATGCCCGAATGGAAGCGATCCTACGAGGGGGTCGAGACCATGCAGGTGGCCGTCATGGGTTGCGTGGTGAACGGCCCCGGCGAGAGCAAGCACGCGAACGTGGGGATCAGCCTCCCGGGCACCGGCGAGAAACCCGTGGCCCCGGTGTACGTGGATGGCGAAAAAACAGTCACTTTGAAGGGTGATTCGATAGCGACAGATTTCCAGAAGATCGTGGACGATTACGTAAAAACTCGGTATAAATCGAGGAGATAGAGACAGTTAATTTAGACCCCTTGGCCTGGAATCAGGCCGGGCCTTTAGCCCCGCTCAGGGGTCTATATATAAGGGGAAGGCACCCCTCCTCCCCCCTGGCCGGGCGGCCAGGGCCGAACTGCTAAAATTCGCGCCTCTCCGAGGCAGGACCCGAATGGCCAAAGGCGGCTCAAAGTACGTGGCGAAGGTCCCTGACGAAAAGGGATACATCGCCTACACGCCCGAGGAACACGCGGTCTGGCACGACCTCATCATCCGCCAGCAGCCCATCGTCCAGAAGTACGCCTGCCCCGAGTACCTGGACGCCCTGGAGAAGATGCACTTCCCCACGGACCGCATCCCCCAGTGTTCCGAGGTCTCGGCGGTGCTGCGTAAACACACCGGATGGGAAGTGGCGCCGGTGCCGGCGCTGATCCCTTTCACCGAGTTCTTCAAACTGCTCGCCGACAAGAAGTTCCCGGCCGCCTCCTTCATCCGCAGCCGCGAGGAGATGGACTACCTGCAGGAGCCGGACATCTTCCACGAGATCTATGGCCACACCCCGCTCCTGACGGACCCGCGCTTCGCCGAGTTCACCCACGCCTACGGCAAGGCCGGGGTGCGCGCCCGGAAGGAAGACCACGTGAAGCTCGCGCGGCTCTACTGGTTCACGGTGGAATTCGGCCTGATAAACACGGCAAAGGGCCTCAAGACCTACGGCGCCGGCATCGTGTCTTCCTACGGGGAAACGCCCTATTCCATCGAGAGCGACAAGCCTCTGCGCAAGCCCTTCGACCCGGTGGACGCGCTGCGCACGCCCTATCGTATCGACATCTTCCAGACCACCTATTTCATCATCGACAGGCTGGAAGACATGTTCAACCTGGCCCACCGGGACCTGTTCGCGCTCATCGCTGAAGCAGAACGCCTCGGCATGCATAAACCGAATTTCCCGCCCGCTGAGAAGAAAGTCAGCTGGGCTTGATCGTCCCCCTACCCCCGACACCGAGGAATCCATGACCGAGCTTGCGGAGAAACACTGCGTCCCCTGTGAAGGCGGCATCAAGCCATTGACCCGGGAGGAAGCGGAGCGCTACCTGAAGAAGATCACGCCGGAATGGCAGCTCACGGCGGACGCCAAGGAGATCCGCAAGGACTACAAGTTCAAGGGTTTCCAAGGGACCATGTTCTTCGTGAACGCGGTGGCCTGGATCGCTCAGCAGGAAGGCCATCACCCCGACCTGGAAGTGGGTTACAACCACTGCCTGGTGCGCTACAGCACCCACGCCATCGGCGGCTTGTCGGAGAACGACTTCATCTGCGCCGCCAAGATGGACAAACTGCAGTCGAAGTGACGCTGTAAGCCGTTTCTTACGCCAAATCAGTCGGTTTTAGCGCGCCAAAAGCGGTAAATCACCGCTCAATCCCATCGCTCGACGCGCAAATGCGCGTTTAAGCGGCGTAAAACGGTCTACAGCGCTTAATCCAGCGTTGCGCAGCATGTGTACTGGTGCGCTATCGTTGCTGAAAAGGCGTTTAAATCCGTCTAGCGCGAAGATCATCGCGAGATTGTCACCCTTTCGCCAGCGTTCGTAGCGTCTCAGCACGCCGAAGTCGCCGATGTCGCGTCCTTTGGCGTGCGCTTCAAGGATCGTCTGCGCGAGCGCCGCCGCATCCAGGAATCCCATGTTCACACCCTGACCCGCGAGCGGATGCACCGCATGGGCGGCGTCGCCCACCAGCGCGAGATGCGCGCGCACGTACTCCCGGGCATGCAGCCGCTGCAGCGGGAAACTCAGGCGCGGCGTCACCTCCTGCACTTGGCCGAGCCGCGCCTCGCTCGCCTGGGTGAGGGCGGCACGGAAATCCGCATCCGGAAGCTCGAGGAGCCGCTCCGCCTCGGCATCGGACACCGACCAGACGATGGAGACGCGCCCATCCGCCAGCGGCAGGAACGCCAAGGGGCCGCTCGGCAGGAAACGTTGCCAGGCCGTCGCCTGATGCGGCTGCTCGGTGCGCGCATGGGCGACGATGGCGCGCTGGCCGTAGGCTGCGCTCTCCACCTCGATGCCCGCGAGCGTGCGGGTAACGGATTCCGCGCCGTCCGCCGCCACCACGAGCCGCGCCTTGAGGCGCCGTCCACCGCTCAACTTCAGGCTCGCGGTCTCGCCGTCGAAATCCAGGCCTTCCGCTTTCGCCGGATGGATGAGTACCACCTGTTTGCTGCCCTGCAACTGCGCCCAGAGCGCGTGCTGCAGCAACGCGTTCTCCACGATGTAGCCGAGTTCCGGCTCACCGAGCTCCGCGCTGTCGAAATGGATGCTGCCCTTCCCCTCCGAATCCCAGACGTGCATCTCCCGGTACGGGGAAAGCCGCGCCTTCTCGATCCCGTCCCAGGCACCGAGCGCTTTCAGCAGCTGTCGGCTCGCGAGAGAGAGCGCGAACACCCGCAGATCCACCTCGGCCTTGGGGTCGTAAGGCGCCGGCGCGCGCTGATCGAGCAGCGCGATCTCGAGTCCGCTGTCCTTGAGCGCGCAGGCGAGCGCAGAACCGACCGCGCCGCCCCCTACGATCACGACATCGAAGTTGCTCGCGTTAGCCATGCTGCACTGTTTCACGAAGAGATGCGGTAAAGGGACGTACCGCCGTGGGACACGGAGAAAATCGCGGATTCACTCCGCGATTTTCGAGCCTGAAAAGGCCAGGGACGGCCTTGTTCAGGCATACGAATGGATCTGATGCGGTCCTTGACCGCATCAGAGCGGCAATCCGCGGGCGAGACGTGGCAGGCGACCGGCCACGCCGAGGTTGCGTTGCAGGAACACCTGCCGCAGCGAAGGCAGGAATTCCATCGCCAAGAGACCCGTGTTCCGCGCCCAGGCGACGGAGGCGAGCGGGTTCGCGAACACCCGGTTCAGATTGTCGGTGAACAGCGCCATCACCTGCTGGTCGCGCCGGCGCGCCTCCACGTATGCGTCGAGCCGCTCCGTGGCGCCGATGTCTCTGCCTTCTCGCAGCGCCGTGGCGATGGTCTCCGCGAGTACCGCCACGTCCCTGAGCGAGAGGTTGAACCCCTGCCCCGCGATGGGATGGAGACTGTGGGCCGCGTTGCCGATGATCACCACCCGTTCCCGCGACTGCACCTCTGCCTGCACTTGGGCGAGGGGATAGGACTGGCGCTTGCCCGCACGGATGAACCGCCCGAGCCTCGCGCCGAAGCGCTCGCCGGCGGCCTCGAGGAAGGCCACATCGTCCAAGGCGAGGACGGCGGCCGCCTCACCGCTCGCCACCGTCCACACGAGCCCGTAGCGCGCGCCGCCCTGGGGCAGGAGCGCGAAAGGCCCATCCGGCGTGAAGCGTTCGTAGGCGGTGCCGCTCTCCGGATGTTCCACCTCGATGTTGCAGATGACCGCCGTCTGGCCGTAGTCCCGCACCTCGCCCGCGATGCCGAGCTTCTCGCGGATCTCGGACTTGGCGCCGTCGGCGGCGGCGAGCAGCCGCGCGCGCAGCGCATGGCCGGTTTCGCCCTCCACCTCCGCGTCCACCTCGGTCTCGGCGACGCGGAAGGACTTGAGCTTCGCCGGGGCGAAGAACGTGACGTTGGAGCGGTCCTTCAGTGCATCGCTGAGCGCCTTGCCGATCAGCCGGTTTGGGACCACGTACCCCAGGGCCTCCACCTTGGCCTCGGCCGCGTCCAGTCGGGTGGCGCCGAAACGCCCCCGTTCCGAGACGTGCACGCGGCGGATGGGGGCCGCCTCCGTCTCGAGGCTGGACCAGACGCCCAAGCTCTCGAAGATGCGCCGGCTCCCCCAGGACAGCGCCGTCGCCCGGTCGTCGAAACTGGGCTGGCCGTGGCTGCCGAAGGGCA
>DATIEQ010000047.1:0-2833 GCA_035455665.1 Gammaproteobacteria bacterium
GAGGTGTCCGCGTTGCTGGGACGTATGCCTTCGGCGGTCGGATACCAGCCGACCCTCGCGGAAGAAATGGGTGTGCTCCAGGAGCGCATCACGTCCACGAAGAAGGGCTCGATCACCTCGATTCAGGCGGTGTACGTGCCCGCGGACGACCTGACCGACCCGTCGCCCGCCACCACCTTCGCGCACCTGGACGCCACCGTGGTGCTGAGTCGCGACATCGCCGCGCTCGGCATCTATCCCGCCGTGGATCCTCTCGACTCCACTTCACGCCAAGTGGACCCGAACGTCATCGGCCAGGAGCACTACGACACCGCCCGCGGCGTGCAGGCGGTGCTGCAGCGCTACAAGGAACTCAAGGACATCATCGCGATCCTCGGCATGGACGAGCTTTCCGAAGAGGACAAGCTCGCCGTCAACCGCGCGCGCAAGATCCAGCGCTTCCTGTCCCAGCCGTTCACCGTGGCCGCCGTGTTCACCGGCAGCCCGGGCAAGTACGTCTCCCTCAAGGACACCATCCGCGGCTTCAAGGGAATCATCGCCGGCGAGTACGACCACCTGCCCGAGCAGGCCTTCTACATGGTCGGCACCATCGAAGAAGCGGTCGAGAAGGCCAAGACGCTGTAACCGGGAAACGAGCACACCATGGCCAGCACCTTCCATGTCGACATCGTCAGCGCTGAGCGTGAGATCTTCTCGGGCGACGCCGAGATGGTGTTCGCGCCGGCGGAGATGGGCGAGCTCGGCATCACGCCACGGCATGCGCCGCTCTTGACGCGCATGAAGCCCGGCACGGTGCGGGTGAAGAGCGCGGGCGGCGAGGAGGCGGTGTTCTTCGTCTCCGGCGGCATCCTCGAGATCCAGCCGCACGCGGTCACGGTGCTGTCGGACACGGCGCTGCGCGCCAAGGACATCGACGAGGCGGCCGCCCAGGAGGCGAAGCGCCGTGCCGAGGAGGCGCTTGCCAACCAGACGGGCGAGATGGACGTGGCCCGCGCCCAGGCGGAGCTCCTGGAAGCCATCGCGCGGCTGCGTACCCTGGAACAGATCCGCAAGAAGACCGGGTGAGCCGCATCGCGGCGAACGACACACCAGGGATGGCGAGGCTGGTCGGGACACCAGGGAAGGTCTGTCCCGCCAGCATCGATATCTGAGCTTTTTCGGCTATCATTCCCCGTCCCATGAAACCTAGCGGACACCGTCTTCCATGCCGCTGAGTGTCGTCATCCTGGCCGCCGGCCAGGGCAAGCGCATGCATTCCGACCTGCCCAAAGTGCTGCAACCACTCGGCGGCGCCACCGTGCTCGAGCACCTGATGCGCACCGTGGCAGCGCTCGACGCCCGCGAGGTCCGGGTGGTCTACGGTCACGGCGGCGAGCGGGTGCGGGAGACCTTGAAGCATCTTTCCGTGCGCTGGGTGCTGCAGGCGGAACAGCTCGGTACCGGCCACGCGGTCAAGGAAGCGCTGCCGGGCATCGTTGATGAAGACACACTGCTGGTGCTCTACGGCGATGTGCCCCTGGTGCGTGCCGCCACCCTCCAGAAACTGACCACCGCGGCCGGCAAGGGCCAGCTCGCGGTGCTGACCGTGCGGCTCGAGGATCCCGCGGGCTATGGCCGCATCCTTCGGGACGAGGCCGGCCGCGTCACCCGCATCGTGGAACACAAGGACGCGAGCGCGGCGGAGCTCGACGTGGATGAGGTGAATACCGGGCTCCTGGCGTGCCGGGCAGCGCAGTTGCGCGCCTGGCTCGGGCGCGTCCAGAACAAGAACGCCCAGAAGGAATACTATCTGACCGACGTGATCGCCATGGCCGTCGCCGACGGCGTCACGGTGGACGGCATCGAGGCTTCCGAGGAGAGCGAAGTGAGCGGCATCAACGACAAGCAGCAGCTGGCGGCGGCCGAGACGGTGCTGCGGCGCGAGACTGCTGCCGGCCTCATGCAGAAGGGGCTCACGCTGCGCGATCCGGCGCGCTTCGACCTGCGCGGCGAGCTCGAGTTCGGCCGCGACGCGGTCATCGACGTGAACTGCATCCTAGAGGGCAAGGTGAAGCTCGGCAGCCGCGTGAAGATCGGTCCGCACGCCGTCCTCAAGGACTGCGAGATCGGCGACGATACCGAGATCCTCTCCCACTGCGTGCTGGACGGCGCCAAGATCGGCGCGCGCGTGCGCATCGGCCCCTTCGCCCGCATCCGCCCAGGCACCGAACTCGCCGACGAGGCCCACGTGGGGAACTTCGTGGAAGTGAAGAACAGCCGCGTGGGCCGCGGCAGCAAGGCGAACCACCTGGCCTACGTGGGCGACGCCAAGGTGGGGGAGCGGGTCAACATCAGCGCCGGCGTCATCACCTGCAACTACGACGGCGTCAACAAGCACACCACGGTCATCGAGGACGACGCCTTCGTGGGCTCGGACACCACGCTCATCGCCCCCGTCACCGTCGGTGCGGGCGCCTACGTGGCAGCCGGCTCCACCATCACCAAAGATGCCCCGGCGGGGCAACTCACCTTGGCCCGTGCCCGCCAAGAGACTAAGCCGGACTGGAAACCACCGGGCAAGAAAAAAAAGTGAATTTGGAACTCAGTTTGTCAAGCACTCAAAAGCGTCGCGAGCGAAGGCGGGACGAGGCGCGCGAGGCGAGCAACCGGAACGTACTTTTGGTGTACGTGAGGATTGCGAGCCGGAGCGCAACAAAGTCATGCCGAGCGCAGTAGTTTGTTAGATGGCTTAGATGGGTTCGTTTTCGAGAGTGGCTTGCAGGAGTTTGTCGTCGAATTGGTCTGTGACCACCGCCTGGCCGATGCTCTTCGGCAACACCAGGCGCAGCTTCCC
>DATIEQ010000048.1:0-4164 GCA_035455665.1 Gammaproteobacteria bacterium
GGCAGCCGGCGTGCAGGGCATCAACACGGCACAGCTCGTGCCTCCCGCCGCTACGACGGCCCCCGCACCTGCGTTTCAGTTCTACCGGCTGCGCGAGGATGAACGCATCGACGCCGGCAAGCTGACTTATTTCGATCACCCGCTGTTCGGGGTCATCGTCCTGGTGACGCCCGTGAAGAAGCCCGGGACGACCTGAGGTTTCAGGTGCTAAGGCGGAACTCATCCGCCTGATAATGACGTTCCAGGGCATGGCGGGCCTGACGCCATTCCATTCCCTTCAGCAACGCGTCCCAGTCTAGCCCTTCACGACCGTGCAGCTTGGCGAGCCGCCATTGGCTCAAGGGCTGCACCCCGATCGCGAGGCCCGCAAGGATCGCCTCCACGCCCGCGCGGTTGTTGCACACGGGCAGCATGTCGCAGCCCGCCGCCAGCGCCACCCGAGCTCGGTCGAGGTAGTCGCCCGCCTTCTCTGCGCCGCGCATGCTCAGGTCGTCGCAGAACACCGCCCCTTGGAAGCCTAGTCCCCGGCGCAGCTGTTCCTCGATCCAGCGTCGCGAGAGAGAGGCCGGCTCCGGATCCACCGCCGGGTACACCACGTGAGCCATCATCACGGCCGGGAGGTCGAGGTGGATGAGTTTTTGAAAGGGTTTGATGTCCCGACGGCGGATCTCGTCAAATGGGCGGCGATCCACCGGCAGCATGTGGTGGGAATCCCCTTCCACTGCCCCATGTCCGGGGAAATGCTTGGCACACGCGGCCATGCCGGCGCGGCGCATACCCAGCACCCAAGCCCGGGCCAACTCGCCCACGACCTCAGGATCGGCGTGTAGCGCCCGATCGCCGATGACACTGCTCACGGAATAATCCAGATCCACCACCGGGGCGAAACTCAGGTCCACCCCCAGGGCGCCCAGTTCCGTCGCCATGAGCCAGGCGCTGAGTTCCGCCACCCGTTCCGCTTCCTTGGGATCACGGCCATGGATCTGCCCGAAGAGGCGCGGCGGCGGCAGGAGGGTGAAACCGGCCCGGAAACGCTGCACGCGACCGCCCTCCTGGTCCACCGCCACCAGCAGCGGCGGTGACCGCAAGCCGTGGATGTCGGCGCACAGGGAACGGAGCTGGTCCGGATCGGAATAGTTGCGGCTGAAGAGGATCACACCGCCCACGAGGGGATGACGGAGGAGCTCGCGGTCGGCGGCGTCCAGCGTCGGTCCGGCCACGTCCACCATCAGGGGGCCGAGACTCATGCACCCTCCCGGGTGAACACTGCGAGGGATTCCACGTGGCTGGTGTGGGGGAACATGTCCAGCACACCGCATTTCTGCAGGCGGTATCCCTGCTCCTCCACCAGGGTCTTCGCGTCGCGGGCGAGGGTTCCCGGATGACAGGAGACGTAGACCACGCGTTTCGCGCCGAGCGGCGGGAAGCGGGCGATGACTTCCCGGGCGCCGGCGCGGGGCGGATCCAGGAGGATCCGGTCGTAGCACTGCATGAGCCAGGGAGCATCCTGATCCAGGGCGTACAGGTCAGACTGATGGAAAGCGACCTGCTCGAGGTCGTTGCACCGCCCGTTCAGGCGGGCCCGGGCCACGAGCTCTGCATCGCCCTCCACGCCGGTGACCCGATCCGTAAGCCGCGCCAGCGGCAGGGTGAAATTCCCGAGGCCGCAGAAGAGGTCCAGCACGCTCTCTCCTGGCTGCACCCCGAGCTCTGCGAGTGCAAGTGATACCAGCTGGCGATTGATCTCGCCGTTCACCTGGATGAAATCCGTGACCGTGAAGCGGATGTCCACATCCCATTCCGGCAGGCGGTAATGGAGGTCCACGGGTTCGCCGGTGAGCGGCGCGGCGGTGCCGGGGGCGCCCGGCTGCAGATAGAAGCGGCACCCATGCTTCTGCTCGAAAGACTTCAGGCGTTCCACGTCCGGCATGGAAGGCTCTGCCAGCACGCGCAGCACCAACACCACATCAGCATCGCCTATGGCGAGTTCCACCTGGGGGATGCGATCGGCGATGCTGAGGCTGCCGAGGAGCTCAGCCAGCGCTTCGATGGAACCACCGACCTTGGGATCCAGCACTTCGCAGCGACGTGTGTCGGTGACGAAGGGGCGGTGGCGTTCAGTGAAACCGAGCAGGAGACGCCCCTTGCCCCCCACGTGACGTGCCGAGAGGCGGGCTCGTCGCCTATAACCCCAGACGGGCCCCGTCAGCGGTGGCAGGACTTCCTGCGGCTCGACGCCCCCGATGCGCTTGAGGTTATCCAGGAGAGTCTGTTGTTTCGCAGCGATCTGCGCCGCCGGTTCGAGATGCTGCAGGGCGCAACCGCCACAGACGCCGAAGTGCGCGCAACGCGGCGTGACGCGGCTCTCTGACGCCGCGACCACCTCCACCGCCCGTGCCTCGTCGTAATCCCGGCGCCGACGCAGGATACGGTAACTCACCTGCTCTCCCGGCAAGGCGTCTTCGATGAACAGGGCCTTGCCGCCCACCCGAGCGATACCACGCCCGTCGTGGGATAAGGCCGTGACTGATGCCTCCGCGGTCCGGGGCGGCAGGCGCTGGTCCTGGAGCTCGTTCATTTATCGCCGGATCCTGTATCTGCATCCGGCTTCCACGCGCCCAGGAATTCATCCAGGTGTGGTTTAGCGGCACGTTTCAAACTCTCGCGTACCAACGTGCACTCGCGCCGGTACTCCTCTGCGTGCAGGTGACCGCGCAGCATCTCGAAGCGCAGATAGAGCAAGTAGGTGTTGAGTGCGTCGGTCTCGCAGTAGTCGCGGATCCCAGTCAGGTTGCCCGCGACCCACTCCTCCCAGACTTGGCTGCCGTGCATACCGAGCTTGCCGGGCAGACCACAGAGTTGCGCCAACTCATCCAGCGGTGCCCCGCCCCGGCCCTGGAACAGGCTCAGCACGTCCATGAGGTCGGTATGCCGCCAATGGTAGCGGGAGATGTAGTTGTTCCAGCGGAACGACTGGTCGTTGTCCCCGGTCTCCCAATAGCGGGGGGCCGAGAGCCCATGGCGCAGCGCCCGATAGTTGAGCACCGGCAGATCGAAACCGGAGCCGTTCCAGCTCACCAGATCCGGAGTGTACTTCTCGATGCCTTCGAAGAAGCGCATTACCAGCTCCGCCTCATCGGAGTCGGGCGTACCCAACGTCCAGACCTTGAAACCATCCCGGTTGCGCATGGCGATGGAGATGGCGGTGACCCGATGGAGGTGCAGGGGCAGGAACTCGCTGCCACCGGTCTCCTGACGGCGGCGCTGCAGCATCGCCTTGCCGACGTCCTCGTCCGGCAGGCCTTCGAGACCGTGCAGGCGCCGGCCGGCGTCCAGGTCGGGGATGGTCTCGATGTCGAAAGCCAGCACGTTCATGGAACGGTCCTTTGGTAACCGCTTGGTTGAGGCAGTTTAACAAACTCCATTCCGCGCCCTGGAACTTTGACCTGAATGCGGAAAAAACGCACCATAGCTTCGAGAAAAACCGGTCTACGACCATGTGATGAGGTATGGAATGACGAGCAAGAGCCTAGATGACCTCGTGCTGGTAGTGCAGGCGCTCAGACCCGAGATACGAGCGATGTTGAGCGAAGACCTGCCGGAGGATTGCACCCGTGCCGAGCAGGCTTATTCGCGGCGCGATTGGGCGGTTATGCAATCTCATGTACACCGGGTTAATGGGTCGGCATCATTCTGCAAGCTCGGGGCGCTCAGAGCGGTATGTGCTGAGATAGAGACCGGCCTGAAACAGAAAGATCCGCCCAATGAAGTTACGATGCAGGGCTTTTCCAGAGAAATAAGGCGGGTACTGGCGGCCCTTAAAGACCTTGAGCGGGAGTGAAACAATTTAGCCGTTCAGCAGCCGATTAAGCATGCACGGCAAAACCACATTCTGTAAAATGACCCGGGTGAAGGTCGTCGCCCTTAACTCTACAACTGCCCGTCGCAGCGGGCATGACGAACGGTTTGGGGTGCTTGAAGGATCACTCAGACGGAACATAAGGAGCACAGCATGAAACGGAAAATAAAACCGCTTAGTCCCAAGCAATTCCGCGCGAAAACCAAGCAATACCTCGGCAAGCGCAAGCCGCTGAAAGGCAAAAAGGCAAGTCGCACCCTCAAGGTACGAAGCACGTCTTATGCGAAGGGCACGAAACTTATGAA
>DATIEQ010000049.1:0-8170 GCA_035455665.1 Gammaproteobacteria bacterium
CCCAGCGCCAGGATGCGCCCGTCCTTGGCGGCCAATGCCGTGACCTGGGGCTGCTTAGCCTCGAGAGTCACGATCTTGCCGTTGGTCAGCACCAGGTCGGCCTTGGGTGTCGCGGCGAAAGTTCCCGTCAGGACGAAGCCCAATAACAAGGGAAGAAAACGCATGGGGACCTCCACAGGATCCGTTCAGCCGTAGCGGGTTCGCCGTATACGGCGAACGGGCGAACAGGATGTTCGCCCTGGACCACTAGCGTAGCAGGACAGCGAAGCGCAGTGACCATTAACTGTGCCATTGAGCAGAAGGTTCATTATCAGACGCATCTTTAGCCGTAACGAACCTTGAGAATTAGCACTATAGAAGCAAGAGCCAAGGTGACGATGTTCGCGAGGATGATCGGCAGGTCGCCCAGCAGGACACCGTAGGCGAGCCACAGCGCAACACCTAAGGTGAACACCGCGTACATGGAGAGCGAGATGCCGCGCGTGTCGTGGGTCTTGAGGGAGCGCCACACCTGCGGCACGAAGGCGACGGTGGTGAGCGTCGCGGCGCCGAGACCGATGATGCGCTCGAGGTTCACGTCACGTCGTACTCATAGTCGCCCGACAGCGTCGCATCGCCTCCCTCCCGGAGCTTGAGGGCGCGGAACAGGTAGGTCAGGCCCACCGCGACTACGAGGTTGAGGAGCAGCGCGTAGAAGGCGGCGTAGCCCGGCACCGTCCAGTCGCCGAGATGCAGCGGGAAGGCGGGCTTGAACTGCTGCGAGGCCACCATGGCGGTGCCGGCCAGCATGCCCACGGCCCAGCCCGCGACGAGCGCCCAGCGGTGCAGCCAGCGGGTGTAGAGCCCCACCACCACCGTCGGGAAGGTCTGGATGATCCACACCCCTCCGAGGAGCTGCAGGTCGATGGCGTACTGCTGCGGCACGAACAGGATGAAGGCGAGCGCCCCCACCTTCACCACCAGGGACATGAGCTTCGCCACCCGCGCCTCGTCCGCCGGGCTCGCTGCGGGCTTGAGATATTCCTTATATAGGTTGCGGGTGAAGAGGTTCGCCGCCGCGATGGACATGATGGCGGCCGGCACCAGGGCGCCGATGGCGATGGTGGCGAAGGCCACGCCCACGAACCAGCCGGGGAAATACTCCAGCATCAGCGCCGGCACGGCGAAGTTGTTGCCGTACTTCGCGAAGTAGCCCGCGTAGGCGGGGTTGGTCTGCACGTGGGCGGCCACCGCCACGTAGCCCAGGAAGGCGAGCAGCGCGAGCGCGAGGGAATAGGCCGGCAGCAGCGCCATGTTGCGCTTGATGACGCCGCGGCTGTTGGAAGAGAGCAGCGCCGTGACGCAGTGGGGATAGAGGAACAACGCCAGCACCGAGCCCAGCGCGAGCGTCGCGTAGGCGCTGTAGGCGCCGCTGTTGCCCGCCGCGGGCGGCGCGAGCAGGAGCTTCTTCGGGTCCACGGCGGCGAAGATCTGGCCGTAGCCGCCGAGCTTCGCCGGGATCACGGTGATGGCGGCGATGACCGTGATGTAGATGAGCAGGTCCTTGACCACCGAGATGAGGGCGGGCGCCCGGAGACCGCTGCTGTAGGTGTAGGCGGCGAGGATGGCGAAGGCGACGATGAGCGGCAGGTCGCCCGCGAGCCCTTCGCCGCTGAAGCCCATGGCGCCGATCACCACCTGGATGCCCACGAGCTGCAACGCGATGTAGGGCATGGTGGCGAGGATGCCGGTCACCGCCACGAGCGTCGCCAAGAGCGGGCTGCCGTAACGGCCGCGCACGAAGTCCGAGGCGGTCACGTAGCCGTGGCGGTGCGCCACGGACCAGAGCCGCGGATACACCACGTAGACGAAGGGATAGAGCATCAGGGTGTAGGGCACGGCGAAGAAGCCGATGGCCCCGGCGCCGAAGACGAGCGCGGGCACCGCGATGAAGGTGTAGGCGGTGTAGAGGTCGCCCCCCAGCAGGAACCAGGTGACGATGGTGCCGAAACGCCGGCCGCCGAGCCCCCACTCGTGCAGGTGGTTCAAGTCGGCGGCCCGCCAGCGGGCGGCCACGAAGCCCAGCACGGTCACCAGGGCGAACAATACGCTGAAGACGGTAAGTGCCGCCCAATTCATATTTTCGCCCGGTAAGCGAGCGCGGTTACGGCAGCTGCGACCACGATCCAGAGGGTCTGGAACCAGTAGAAGAACGGGATGCCGAACAGGGTCGGCTCGATCCGGTTGTAGAGCGGCACGTAGATGGCGACGAAGAACGGGATGAACAGCGCCACGTGCCAGAGGAGGCGCTTCGACCGGCTCGGTTTTTTCGCTCTCACGGGCACTCTCCCCTGCTGCGTCCGAGGCTCAAGGTAAAGGGCCCACGGCCAATGTTCAAGCGGCGCTAGCCGCGACCGGCCTCAAGCGACTATGCTTGAGAGGGGGGATACGACCAACGCTGGGTTGTAGGGGTGATGGTGTCGCATAGCGGCCGGTCTCTGCTCGCCTTCGTCGCGCTCCTGTGGTGCGCCGCGCCCGCCTACGCACTCGACCCGGCCAAGCCCTTCTCCGATTTCGCCCGGGACGACTGGAGCGCCGAACAGGGCCTGCCCCAGATCACCGTGCTCTCCGTGGTGCAGGGTCCGGAAGGCTACCTCTGGATCGGTACCCAGGGCGGTCTCGCCCGGTTCGACGGCATCCGCTTCCGCAACTTCACCCCCGAGGAGATCCCGGCGCTCCCCGGCCTGTGGGTGCAGTCCATGCTCATCGACAAGAGCGGGCGGCTGTGGGTCGGCACCTATAAAGGTCTCACCACTTATAAGGAAGGGCGCTTCGAGACGGTGACGGGTCCCTTCGCCGCCAACACCGACATCCGCGGCCTGACGGAGCTGCCGGACGGCGGCATCGCCGTCTGCACCGACAACGGCGTGGGCATCGTACGCGACGGCGTCTTCGCGGCAGCGCCGGGTTTCGCAGGCGTACCCGCCTACGGCCTCCTGTCCTACGGCGGCGCCTTCTACGTCGGCTCCGTGGACAAGGTGTACTTGAAGGGCGCCCATGGGGTCGTCACGATGCCGCTCCCCGGTGCCGCCAAGGGTACGCTCGTCACCCACCTCGTCTGGCACGACGGCGCCCTCTGGGCCGGGACCACGGACGGCTTGTTCCGTTACGTGAACGGCGCCTGGTCGCGCTTCCCGCTCCCCGCCCCGCTCACCGGCCTGCCGGTGAGCGCCCTGCGCTCCGACAGCGACGGCACCCTGTGGGTGGCCACCATCTCCGGGCTGGCGCGCGTCTACCAGGATCGCATCAAGGAAGTGGTGCCGCCCGAGGAGACCGACGGCCAGGTGGAATCCATCTTCGAGGACCGGGAGAAGAACCTGTGGTTCGGCACCCGCGCGAACGGCATGTTCCGGCTGTGGAACGGCTTCATCGAGCGGCTCTCCACCCAGTACGGCCTGAGCCAGCCGGTGATCTGGTCGCTCGCCTTCGCCCCCGGCGGCGGCTACTGGGTGGGCACCAGCAACGGCCTCGAGCGCTACCAGGACGGACGCTTCAAGCTCGCGGTGTCCGGCGCCGCGCTGCCCGACCCGAACGCCTACACCCTGCTCGCCGACGGCGACACGCTGTGGATCGGCACCCGCAACGGCCTCGCCCAGTATCGCAACGGCCGCCTGCAGGCGCCGCCGGCCGCGCTCGCGCCGCTACGCACCGTGCAGATCAGCGGCATCGCGAAGACCCGCGGCGGCGATTGGTGGTTCGCCACCACCGGTGGCGCCTTCCGTTATGCGGGGGGCACGCTCACCCGCTACGGCCCGGAGCAGGGACTGACCGAGGTGCGCTGCCGGGTGCTGCTGGAGGCGCGGGACGGGCGCGTGCTGGTGGGCACCGTGAGCGGGCTCTACGTCTACGCGGGCGGCCGCATGCAGCGCGTCGCGGAATTCCCCGCCGGGGTGGACGTGCCCTCGGTCGCAGAACTCAAGGACGGCACGCTCGTCGCCGGCACCCTCACCGACACCGGTCTCTACGTGCAGCACGGCTCCGCCTGGACCAAGCTCGGCGCCGCCGAGGGACTGCTCGCCAACAGCGCCTTCTCCCTGCAGGAGGACGGACACGGTTACCTGTGGGTCGCGGGTTCCCGCGGCATCTACCGCGTGCCGGTGCGGGAACTGGAGGATGCCGCCGCCGGCAAGCTCGCCGCGGTCCACGCCCAGGGCGTCTTGAGCGACCAGGGCGAGTGGCCCGGCAGCCAGGTGGGTCATTGCTGCAACGGCGCCGGCAACGCGCGCGGCCTCATGGACGGCGACGATCTGCTCTTGCCCTCCCGCGAGGGCGTGGTGCGGGTCGACACCCGCAAGCCGCGCTTCAACGCCGTGCCGCCCACCACGGTGGTGGAGTCCATCGAGTTCGGCGGCCAGTGGCACGAGCTCGGCCCCGGCCAGCAGCCGGTGCTGCCCGCCAAGTACCGCGACCTCGCCATCCGCTTCACCGCCCTGAGCTTCCAGTACCCGGCGGGGGCGATGCTGCGCTACCGGCTCCTGGGCTACGACGACCAGTGGAAGTCCTTGCCGGATGCGCGCCAGCGGACGGTGTTCTACACCAACCTGCCGCCCGGCCATTACCTGTTCGAGGCCCAGGGGGCGAACAACGCCGGCGTATGGAGCGAGGATACCGCCGACCTGCCCTTCGACATCCGTTACCACTACTACGAGACCTGGTGGTTCCGCATCGCCGCCGCGCTGCTCGTCCTGCTGCTCGTGTACGTGCTGTTCCGCGCGCAGCTCATAGCCCTGCGCCGCCGCCAGCTGGAACTGCAGCGCACCGTGCAGCTGCGCACCACGGAGCTGCGCGAGGCCAACGCGCGGCTCGAGGAAGCGAGCCAGACCGACCCCCTGACCGGCGCCAAGAACCGCCGCTACCTCGCGAACCAGCTGCCCGCCGACATCGCCCACTTCCGCCGCGAGCTGCACGCGGATCCGACGCGGCGCATGGTGTTCGCGCTCATGGACCTCGACTACTTCAAGGACATCAACGACAACTACGGCCACGCCCACGGCGACCGGGCGCTGGTCGAGTTCGCCGAGCTCTTGAAACGCGCCATCCGCCAGGGGGATTACCTGGTGCGCTGGGGCGGCGAGGAATTCCTGGTGATCCTGCGCTCGGTGCACTACGACGAGACGGCCGGCTACGCCGAGCGCCTGTCGAAGGCGGTGCAGCGCTATCGTTTCACCAGCCCGGACGACCGTACGCTACGGCTCACCTGCTCGCTGGGCCTCGTGGAGTTCCCCTTCTATCCGGGGGACCCCGACGTCCTCGACTGGAACCACGCCGTGGTGCTGGCGGACCGGGCCATGTACTCGGTCAAGCAGGCCGGCCGCAACGGCTGGGCCATCGTACGGCCCGCCGCCGGCGTGGCCCCATCGCGGCTCATGAAGAACTTCGGCCAGGGGCTCCCCTGGCTGGTGGAACAGGGCCTGCTCACCTTGAAGTCCCAGCTGCAGGGATCGCCATCGAAGAAGTGAAGCGCGGGCGGCGCGGACCTTCACTCGCCGTAGACGTAGAACAGCGCGCCGTCCTCGATGCGGGTCGGAAGGAAGATCAGCTTCGAGTCGCGGGCCGCTGGGCCTTGCTGGCAGAGTCCGTTCGCGCAGGAGAATTCCGCGCCGTGCCAGCCGCACACGAACCTATCGCCCTTGAGCTCCAAGGGGCCGCCCAGGTGCTGGCAATGGTTCAACACCACCCGCGGCTTGCCCTCGTGCAGGTACGCGAGAGCCTCGCGGCCGAAGAAGTCGAGCTTGAGCGCACCCGCGGCGGGGATCTCATCGAGCGCCAGTAGCCGGGCCTTCATGGACGATCCCCTTCGGTTTGCAGCCGATGAGACGGCATGAGCGCGAAGGCGCCGTCGCCGAGCAGCGCCTGGGCGATGCACAGCACGAAGAGGTAGGCCGGGTATTCCCAGCCGCCGTTCGGCGCGGTGAACACCCAGCCGTTGGCGGCGTGCACCCACACGAGCGCGCCGATGAGGATGGGCGAGAGGGCGAGCGCCACCCAGCGCGCCTGCACACCGAGGATGAGCAGCGCCCCGCCGAGCGCTTCCGCGCCGAACGTGAGGTAGGCGAGCTCGCGCGGCAGCCCCACGTTCACGAAGAAGGCCGCGGTGCCCGCGAGCCCGTAGGTCAGGAGTTTCAGCACGATGCTGTGGGCCAGGAACATGGTCCCCAGCGCCAGGCGCAGCAGGAAGACGGCGTAGGGCGCGTGGCGGGCGTCCAGGCCGCGGGGGGTCGCGAGTGACAGGGCCATGGCAGGCTCCTTTAGTAGTTGCACATGCAACTAAAGCCTACTTGCTTTTTATTGCAATTGCAACTACTATCCCCCCCTATGCCCGTCCCCTCCCCGTCCCGTACCTGGGCGCTGATGCTCAGCGCCCATGCGGTGCTGCTGGCGGCCATGGAACAGCGCCTCAAGGCGGCGGACCTGCCCTCGCTCGAGTGGTACGACGTGCTCTGGGCGCTGGAGCAGGCGCCAGACCACCGCCTGCGCATGCACAGCCTGGCCGAGCGCCTGCTGTTGACGCGCTTCAACGTCACCCGCCTGGTGGACCGGCTCGAACGGGCCGGGCTCGTCTCGCGGCAGAAGGCCAAGGACGACCGGCGCGGCGCCGACGCCGTGCTCACCGCCAAGGGCCGGGCGCTGCGCGCCAGGATGTGGCCGGTGTACCGCACCGCGATCGACGAGATCTTCAACCAGCACCTGACGGCCGGGCAGCGCCAGGCGCTGGAGGGGATGCTGGAGCATCTGCTGCAGGCGAGACGGGCTTCCGGGGAAGAGTAAGCGGGCGCGGTTTCGGGTAGCCTAGAAACACGCTAGGCACCGGACACTTCTATGAACTTTTTGCCGCAAGTCGCCGTGTTTCTAATAGCAGCTTGTCTCGCCGTGCCGCTGTCGCGCAAATCCGGCTTCGGCTCGGTCTTGGGCTATCTCGTGGCGGGCGTGGTCATCGGCCCCTGGGGCCTGAAGCTCATCACCGACGTGCCCACCATCCTCGAGTTCGCGGACTTGGGCGTGGTGCTGCTGCTCTTCATCATCGGCCTGGAGCTGCAGCCCTCGCGTATCTGGGTCATGCGCAAGACCGTGTTCGGCATGGGCACGGTGCAGGTGGTGGCCACGACGCTGCTCCTCGCCTTCGCGGGCCGGGCGCTCGGCTTGGCCCCCGTCCCGGCCTTGGTCGCGGGCTTCGGCCTTTCCTTATCGTCTACCGCCTTCGTGCTGCAGATGCTGGGCGAGAAGCAGCAGCTCGCCCTGCACCACGGCCGCGCCGCCTTCGGCATCCTGCTCTTCCAGGACGTGGCGGCGATCCCGGTGCTCGCCCTGCTCGGCGTCCTCTATGGCGAGAAGGAGCTGGTGGCCTCCCACGTGGGCATGAAGCTCGCCGTCATCGTGGCGGTGCTCGCCGTGCTCGCCACCGGCGGCCGCTACGTGCTGCGGCAGCTGTTCCAGCGCATCGTGCAGTTCGGCAACCCGGAGATCTTCACCGCTGCGGCCCTGCTCATCGTCATCGGCGCCGGGCTCACCGCGAACTCCATCGGTCTCTCCATGGGCCTGGGCGCCTTCGTGGCCGGCGTGATGCTCGCGGATTCGAGCTACCGCCACGAGTTCGAGGCCAACATCGAGCCCTTCAAGGGCCTCTTGCTCGGCCTGTTCTTCATGGCCGTGGGCATGTCCGTGAACTTGGGGCTGATCCGCGACACGCCGCTGGCGGTCGCAGAAGCGCTCCTGTGCCTGCTCGTCATCAAGATGGGAGCCCTGTACGGCATAGGCAAAACCTTCCAACTGCCCGGCGCGGGAGCGCGCAACCTCGCCTACGTGCTGCCGGCGGGCGGCGAGTTCGCCTTCGTCATCTTCAACGCGGCGGCGGGTTACCAGCTCTTCGACGAAGCTCTCCGAGATCTGCTGAACGTGGCCGTGACTTTATCCATGGCCGCGACGCCCTTCCTGGTGCTCTTCAACGAGCGGGTCGTGCAGCCCTTCCTGGAAGAGCGCAAGGAACCGGAATACGACCGCATCGACGAACCTGGCAACCCCGTCATCATCGCGGGCTTTGGCCGCTTCGGCCAGATCGTGGGCCGCCTGCTGCGCATGAAGCAGATCCCCTTCACGGCGCTCGAGGCCAACGCCGAGAACATCGAGACCATCC
>DATIEQ010000050.1:0-4868 GCA_035455665.1 Gammaproteobacteria bacterium
TGTCACGCCGGGGGTCGCGGGTTCGAGTCCCGTCCGCTCCGCCATTTGTCCAACAAAAAAGAAGGGCGCCCGTGCAGGCGCCCTTCGTTTTAGTGAGGTTCGTCGAGTCATGGTCATCCAGGCGATACGCGACAACGTCCCCAAGTGGATCACCGCGGTCATCCTCGCACTGCTGGTGGGGCCCTTCGCCCTGTGGGGCATCAATTCCTACTTCACGGCGTCCACCGACAATTCCGTCGCGAAGGTGAACGGGGACGAGGTCTCACCGGCCGATTTCCAGCGGGCCTATCAGAACCAGTACACGCGCCTGCAGCAGATGTTCGGCGCCAATTTCAAACCGGGGATGATCGACGAACAACAGCTCCGCGCCCAGACGCTGGATCATCTCATCGGCGAGACGCTGCTCAGCCAGCAAGCAGTGGCGCAGCACTACGCTATCAGCAACGCGCAGCTGGTGGAGGACGTGCAGAAGATGGCTGCCTTCCAGGTGGACGGCAAGTTCTCGCCGCAGGTCTACCGCTCGACGCTCGAAGCTTCCGGTCTCTCACCGGTGGCTTTCGAGCAGCGATACCGGCAGTCGCTGTCGGTGCAGCAACTGCAGGAGGCGCTGCAGGACAGCGCTATCGCCACACCGGCTGAACTCGCCGCCTCCGTGGCGGTGCGTGACCAGCAGCGTGAAGCCGCCTACCTGACGCTTCCCGCGAGCCGTTTCCTGGCCTCCGTAACGGTGAGCGACGCGGATATCACCGCTTACTATCAGGCCCATGAGAAGGAGTTCATGACCCCCGAGAAGGTGACGCTTGCCTACGTGGAGCTCGATGAGGCCAACTTGGCCAGGGGCGTGCAACCCGACGAGGCGAGCCTCAAGGCGCTCTATCAACAGCAGCTGTCGAGCTATCAGCAGGCTGAGGCGCGGCAGGCGCGCCATATCCTGTTCGCCGTGAGCGGCAACGATCCCAAGGCCGATGCAGCCGCCAAGACCCAGGCGGAGGACGTCCTCAAGCAGCTCAAGGCGGGCGGCGATTTCGCCAAACTCGCGGAGAAGTACTCCCAGGACCCCGGTTCCGCCAAGAACGGCGGCGACCTGGGGATGGTAGAGCGCGGCGTGATGGTAAAACCCTTCGAAGATGCGCTCTTCGCTATCAAGCAGCCGAGCGATATCGCCGGCCCCGTGCGCACCCAGTTCGGCTATCACCTGATCCAGCTCGAGAGCGTGCGCACGCCGACCGTCAAGTCCTTCGACGAAGTGAAAGCGGGGCTCGCAGCGGACTACCAAAAGAAGAAGGCGGATGACGAGTACTACAACCTGGGCGACCAATTGGCGAACCTCGCCTACGAGCATCCCGACTCCCTCGACCCGGTGAGCCAGCAGCTCAAGCTGCCCATCGGGACCGTCGTCGACGTAACACGCGATGCCGGAACCGGAATCGCCGCGAATGAGGAGGTCCGCAAGACGGCCTTCAGCGATGCGCTGCTGACCCAGGGCGACAACAGCGAGCCTATCCAACTCGGCCCCAATCACGCGGTGGTGATCCGCGTGCAGGGGCACGTGCCGAGCGAAGCCGAGCCACTGACCATGGTGCGCGACCGGATCGTGGCGACGCTCAAGCAGCAGCACGCCCAGCAAGCCGCTGCGCAGAAAGCAGACGAGTTGATCAATGACATCGGGAAGGGCGGGGACCCGGTCGCTCTTGCGAAGTCTGCAGGCGCAAGCTTCACGGCTGCGCGCTTCCTGGGGCGTAACGAGAACGGCGTGCCACCCGCACTGCTCGCCGCGGTGTTTGCTGCGCCGGCTCCCACGGGCGGCCGGAGCCTCAAGGCGGTGACGCTGGATAACGGCGATCAGGCAGTGATGATCTTGAGCGCCGCGAAGCCCGGTGACGTCTCGGCGCTGACCGATACGCAGCGTACGACCGCGCTGCAGGACCTTTCCCGCGAGGATGGCGCCAAGGATTTCGCCGCCTATCTCGCCAACCTCCGCGCCCAGGCGAAGGTCAGCATCAACAGCAAGAACATGGAATCCCAAGGCGAATAGACGTCCGCGCTGCGGCGATGAAAAAGGCCCGCTGCAGAGCGGGCCTTTTCAGTATGAGCCGGATCGGCTGCTATTGGCTGAGGTTCATTCCCACGTGGCTGTAACCAGCATCGACGTACAAGATCTCGCCGGTCACGCCCGCTGCCAGGTCGGAACACAAGAAGGCCGCGGCATTGCCTACGTCCTCCGTAGTGACGTTCTTGCGCAAAGGTGTCATGTCCTGGACGTGCTTCAGGATGTCACGGAAGCCGGAGATGCCGGCCGCAGCCAAGGTCTTGATGGGGCCCGCGGAGATGGCGTTCACCCGGATTCCCTCAGGGCCCAGAGAATAGGCGAGGAAGCGCACGTTGGCTTCCAGGCTCGCCTTGGCAGGTCCCATGACGTTGTAGTTGGGGATGGCGCGGACCGCGCCGAGGTAGCTCAGCGTCAGGATCGAACCGTTGCGCCCCTGCATCATGGGACGCGCCACCTTCGCCAGAGCGGCGAGGCTGTAGGCGCTGATATCGTGGGCGATGCGAAAACCCTCTCGCGTCACGGAATCGATGTAGCTGCCGGCCAACTGGTCGCGGGGTGCGAAGCCTACCGAATGCACCAGGATATCCAGGTGATCCCAGTGTTTCTTCAGGGAAACGAACGCCGTATCGATCTCCTGGTCGCTGGCCACGTCCATGGGGAACACGAGGTTCGAGCCGAACTCCCGGGCCATCTCCTCGACCCGCTCCTTGAGTCGCTCCCCCTGGTAGGTGAAGGCGAGCTCGGCCCCTTCGCGCTTGAACGCGCTGGCGATGCCGTAAGCGATGGAGCGGTCGCTGGCGAGGCCGACCACGAGGGCGTGTTTGCCGGCGAGAAAACCCATAACGTCTCCTGGATGATGGTTCTACTTTGGACGGATTCTACGGCATGCCCGTGCGGGCCACAGCCTTGACGGGCGCAGGATCGGCATCGGCGGTCTCATGGCCGCCGCGCCAGATGACGAGTCGTTGGCCGATGTGCAGCAAAGCATGGGCAGCCAGGCGATTCCAGTGGCGGATGGCGTCCACGGTGACGTGGAAATGCTGGGCGATCATCCATAGGTTCTCGCCGCTTTTCACCTTGTGCACGACGCGTCCGCCCGGCAGGTGCATGTCTGTCATGCCGGCGACCCGCGTCTCGGCGTGCAGGGTGGCGTCTGCCAGGGTCTGGCGCGCGACCGGCACCAGTAGTATCTGATTCACATGGATCAGGTTGCCGCGCAGGCCGTTCAACTGGCTCAGCACCGCCACGGTGGTGTGGTAATCGCGGGCGATGCCGCCCACAGTGTCGCCGGACCGGACCTTGTGGCTCGCCCATTGCACCCGGTCATGGGGCGGGAGCGAGGTGAGGGACTGCTGGAAGGACTGGACGCTGTAGAGCGGCACCAAGAGCTGGTAGGGGCCGTCAGGGTCCGTCGCCCAGCGGTTGTTGCCCGGGTTTAGGAGGTACATCTGCTCGGTGGTGATGCCAGCGAGCTTCGCCGCCGTCTCCAGGTCGATCTGGCCGCCGGTGTCCACCGCGGCGATATACGGCGTGTTCGGTATCGAAGCGAGATCCACGCCCTGGTGCTTGGGATCCGCGACCAGCTGGCAGATGGCGATGAGCCGCGGCACGTAGGCGCGGGTCTCGGCGGGCAGGTCCAGGTGCCAGAAGTCGGTGGGCAGGCCGCGCTTCGCATTGTGGGCGATGGCCCTCTCCACGGTCCCCGGGCCGGAGTTGTAGGCGGCGAGGGCGAGCAGCCAGTCGCCGTCGAACTCGGTGTGCAAGTCGTTGAGGTAGTCCAACGCCGCGCGCGTGGAGGCAGCGAGGTCGCGGCGGCCGTCGTACCACCAGTCCTGCTTCAGTTCGTAGATGTGGCCGGTGGCGGGGACGAACTGCCACAGGCCGGCGGCACGGCCATAGGAATAGGCGAAGGGATCGAAGGCGCTCTCCACCACCGGCAAGAGCGCGATGTCGAGGGGCATCTTGTGGGCCTGGACCTGCTGCACGATGTAATACAGATAGGGCCGGGCGCGGCCCGCGACCCGGTTCAGGTATTCACCATGCGCAGCGAACCAGGCGAGCTCTCCCTGTACGCGCCCGTCTGCGCCGTCTGTGGGCAGGGTGAAATGCTGGCCCAGGTAAGCCCAGAGTTCGTCGGACTGGGGTTCGTTGCTGCTGAAACTGAGATCGCCCCACTGCACGTCGGATGACGAGTCGTCATCTTCGTCCAGGTCGGGGATCGGCGTGCCGGCGTCGGCGCCCGCGACGGGCACATCGGCGACGACAGGGGCTGCGGCACTGGCTGCGGGCACTACGCTCGATACGAGAGTAGCTTTCGGAGGTGAGCCGGCACAGCCGGCGAGGAGCAGGCCACAAGCGCACAGATAAGATAACAGTAGAGTGCGTCGGGTCATGATGATCACTTCAGGTAAAACCGTTCTTCCACTCGCGAATCACCGCAAAAACCTCCACCTCATTTTTGAGCTCGCGCCCGGCATGCCGTTGCGCCATTTCGTGCACTGACGGCTCGCGGCAGCGCAAGAAGGGGTTCACCCGCCGTTCACGTGCGAGCACCGAGGGCAGGGTGGGCTGCCCGCGTGAACGCAGCGCTTTGCACTCCGCCGCGTAATCCACGATGTCGCGGTTGCCCGGTTCCACCGCCATGGCGAAACGCAGGTTGGCGAGGGTGTACTCATGGCCGCAGCAGACCCGCGTGCCGTCCGGCAACGCCGCGAGCTTGGCGAGTGAGACGCTCATCTCCCCGGCGGTCCCCTCGAACAACCGGCCACAGCCGGCGCTGAATAACGTGTCTCCGCAGAACATTATACCGTGGCCCTCG
>DATIEQ010000051.1:0-20853 GCA_035455665.1 Gammaproteobacteria bacterium
GTCATCTCCTGCTGCATCAGGAACCAGAGCTTCTTGAGGTCGTCGATCGAGGGGAGATCGCGGCTCTCGGCGAGGCGCGCCAGGAACACGCCGCGCCCCGGATACTGAGCCGAGACCAGGGAAGCGTCCAGCGAGGACTTCAGGTCGCTCGCCTGCTGTCGCGCGCTATCGAACACCTGACTGTAATCGCCCTCGCGGGTACGCAACTGGGTGATGAGGTCATCCAGGCTCTTCTTGTTGGATGTGTAGGCTACCTGCACTTGAGTGCTGCGGGCCTGCTCTTGCGAGTAGGCCTGCCGGGCCACGGCCAGGATCTGCGCTTGCTGGTCGGCCTGCTGGTTGAACTGCTGCTCGCGCTGCTGGTTCTGAGCGGCATTCTGCTGGGTGGCGTTCCGCACCTGGTCCATGAGCTGATCGAGGTTCGCCGGTTGACCCGCACCCCAAGCAGATGCGGTGGCAAGGATGAAGGCGACGGTTGAGAGCGGACGGAGGATGGTCTTCATTTGCCCACCTCCGGCGCTTCGACAGGCAGTTGCAGGAGATCAGGAGCTGCCTGCTTATTGGTGATGGCGATGCCCTCGGTGACGGAGTCGCGGTAATCGTTGTCCGCCTGCCAGGCCTGCTTCTGCTTGTCCCAGTAGCCGGTCTCGCTGCGGTCCAGGGTCTGGTAGGCGAGCGTCACATGCCCCACCCGCAGGAAGTTCACCGTGAGCGTCTTGCCGCCCTCCTCGATCTCGCCGCGGAAGGTTTCCACCGTCCTGCCGGCGGCGATCTCTTCGTTGTACGCCTGCACCAGTTTCTTGAACTGTTCATTGGCCGTGGCCGTGGGGCTGTTCATCAGCGCCCGCAGTGCTTGCGCCCGCGCCAGGCGCTCGTCGCGCCGGTAGGGGATGTCGAGCTTCACGTACTGCACCAGGCTGTCCGCCATCTGGATCATCAACGGCAGCACGCCGTTCTTCACCGCGTCCACCTGCTGGATCTGCGTGTTGAGGGAGTCGATCTGCTCTTTCTGCGATTGGGCGATCTGCTGCAGCTGGTCGTCATACGCACGCAGGTCGTCGGTCTGTTGGGTCAGACTCAGATACTCGTTGAGCATGTCCTGGGTGCCGCCTGCCACCTTGTCGATCTTCTTCTGGGACGCCGCGGCGGTCTTGTCGAGTTGTTGCTGGGCAGCGATGGCGGCTTGCACCTTGGTGGGCGCGGGCGCGGAGAGCGCCGCCAATGCCGCCGCCGTGAACGCCACGGCCAGCAGGGAGAGAATGAGTAGTTTTCTCATGATGGGACCTGCGTGTGTATGGGTCGAATCCGGCACCGGTTTTGTGGCGTAAGCCGCAACCGCCCGCACAGAGACTGTACGGACCGGGCCTTTCTATATATTTGGCCTAGGACTGTAGCAAACCTGACATAAGGTGGAAACAGTCCCGCGCCACGGGCATGAAAAAGGCGACCGGAGTCGCCTCTTTCATGCCCTTAGGGGCGCTGTCTCAGGACTTCGCCGGCGTCGCTGCAGTTGCCTGCAGGGCGGTCAGGTCCGCCTGCACTTGGCCGGAGTGGGACTTGGGATCCACGTCCTTGTAGTGCTTGGCGATGGTGCCTTTGGGATCGACGATGAAGGTCTCGCGGTGGGCGACGCTGCCGATGACCGGGTAGCTCGTGAGCACGCCGTAGGTGGTCGCCACTTTCTGTTCGCTGTCCGCCAGCAGCGGGAACGGCAGATGATACTTCGCGGCGAAATCCGCGTGGGACTTCACGTCCTGCACGCTCACGCCCAACACCTGCACGCCCATCTTGTTGAGCTTCAGGATGTCATCGCGGAAGTTGCAGGCCTCGGTGGTGCACCCCGGTGTGTCGTCCTTGGGATAGAAATACAGCACCACCCACTGGCCTTTGTACTGGGAGAGCGTGTGCCACTCGCCGTTCTGGTCCTGGAGCTTGAAGTCCGGTGCGGCGGCCCCGTCCTGGGGTCCATCGGCGGCGATGGCCAGAGGCGCGAACAGGAGGGCAAGCAGGGGCAGCGCTTTCAGAAACCGCATGGGGGAGACCTCATTTAGCGATAGTGGGGGCACAAAGCTTAGCACCGCCAGCGGGGCCTGCGGTGCATGTTCACCGCATACTTCAGCGCATCCGTCTTGAAACTCCCGCGGCAGCATGCCACCCTCCGGCTTGACCCGTAGGGGCAGCATGGAGGTTCGCCATGTTGATGGAGTCCCAGCGCGCGCGGCGCGCCGCGTCGAAAGGCGCCTTGAGCGGCATCGTGGCCAGCCTCGCCCTCGCCGGCTGCACCTATCTGCATCAACCGATGGGCCCGATCCCCACCCAGCAATTCGCAGCGCTGCAACCGGCGCCGACCCGCACGCTGGTCATCGTGCTACCGGGGCGGGCGGACGACCTCGAGGATATGGGACGCTCCGGCATCGTCGCCTCCATACAGTCCGGTTGGCCGGGGGCCGACGTCGTGCTCGCGGGCTTGACCATCGGTTATTACGCGGACGGACGGATGACGGAGCGCCTGCATGACGAGGTCGTCGCGGTCGCGCATGCACGCGGCTACCTGCGGATCTGGATCGCCGGCGCCTCCATGGGCGGCATGGGTGCGCTCCTCTACGAGCGCCGCTATCCGCAGGACGTGACCGGGCTGGTGCTGATGGCGCCGTTCATGGGTAGCCCCAGCCTGGTGCGATCGGTGGCGGACGCCGGCGGCGTCGCGGCCTGGGATCCCGGGCCGGTGCCGGCCGAGGTAGACGCCGACAACTACCCGAACGAGATGTGGCGCGTGGTCAAAAGCTGGGCACAGGACCCGGTGCAAGCCGAGCGCATCTGGCTCGTCTGCGGCGATGAGGACCGGCTGCTGCCAGCCTCGAAGCTCATCGCTCCGTTGCTGCCCAAGGAGCACTTCATACAGCCGCGGGGCGGCCATGACTGGGACGTGTGGGATGCTGGTGCGAGACAAGCGTTCGCCGGGATCGCTGCCTCGCCTCCTTAGCCTCTCGCGGGGCTGCTAAACTTGGCGCCCCATGCCTGAACCTTCATCGGGACAAACCAGACCCGCCGCGCAATCGCTGCTCGCTCATCCGGGATTCCTGGAGTTCTGGGGCGCGCGCGTCGCCTCCGGCTTCGCCTTCCAGATGGTTTCGGTGGCGGTGGGCTGGCAGGTCTACGCCCTCACCCACCGCGCCCTCGACCTCGGGCTCATCGGTCTGGTGCAGTTCATCCCGTCGGTCGCGTTCGCGCTGCCCGCCGGGCACGTGGCGGACCGCTACGAGCGCAAGCGCATCGTGCTCCTCTGTCAATCGGTGGAAGGTGCGTCGATGGGGCTGCTGGCGCTCGGCACCCTGCTCGGCTGGTTCGGTGAGACGGCGATCCTCGCCATCCTGTTCGTGATCGGCGTCGCCAAGGCCTACGAGTTCCCGACCACCCAGGCCCTCATGCCGAGCCTCGTGCCGGCTTCGCTCCTGTCCCGCGCCGCCGCAGCGAGCGCCTCCGCCATGCAGACCGCCATGATCGCCGGCCCCGCCCTCGGCGGTTTCCTCTACGTGGCCGGCGCCGACGTCGTCTATGGCCTCGCCGCACTCATGTGTTTCGCTGCAGTGGTGCTCATAGGGCGGCTCAAGACAGAGCGGCCGCCGGTGAAGCGCGAACCGGCCACCCTCAGGACGGTGTTCGCCGGCATCGGCTTCATCCGCCGCCGGCCGGTGATCCTCGGGGCCATCTCGCTGGACCTCTTCGCAGTCCTGCTCGGCGGCGCCACGGCGCTCCTGCCGATCTTCGCCCGCGACCTGCTGCACACCGGCCCCTGGGGGCTGGGGCTGCTGCGCGCCGCGCCGGCGGTGGGCGCGCTGCTGATGGGCTTCTGGCTCGCCCGCTTCCCGCTCGAGCGGCGCGTGGGCTATAGCATGTTCTATTCCGTGGCTGGCTTCGGGCTCGCCACCCTCGTCTTCGCTCTGTCCACCTCCTTCCTGCTGTCGCTCGCCGCGCTATTCCTCCTGGGCGCGCTCGACATGGTGAGCATGGTGATCCGCGCCGCCTTGGTGCAGATCGATACGCCGGACGAGATGCGCGGCCGGGTGAGCGCCGTCAACGCCATCTTCATCAACACCTCGAACCAGCTCGGTGAGTTCGAATCCGGCCTGACCGCCCAGTGGTTCGGCGCCGTCCCCGCCACCCTCATCGGCGGCATCGGCACGCTGGTCGTCGTCGTCCTATGGATGAGATGGTTCCCGGAACTTCGCAGACGCCAGCGCCTGGAATCGGAAGCGGCGGCCTGAGTCAGCCGGCGGGAAGCGTGGCGGCGAGCTTCTTCGGCGCGATAGCCCGGTAGCTCTCGTCTATCCAGCTTCTCAGGATATCCATGGGGACAGGGTCGCCGGGCTCGAAACTTGCTGTGATCCAACCGCTCTTGCCGAGGTTGTAGGCGGTGGGTCTCGCGAAGGGCGCGAGCAGCGCCGCGCCATAAGACGAGGGCAGCTTCAGCGACAGGCGCAAGACGGCGGCGTCCCGCCCCAGGATGAGGAATATCTTCTTACGCACCTTGATGACCCGCTCACCCCAGGGGAATTCCTCATAGGCTTCGGGAAAGCCCAGGGCGAACTTCCGCAGGGCGGCCGCATTCTTCGCGGGCGTGGTCCGCGGGGTTCTCTTGCGTCTCAGCATGGGGGACTCAGCGATGCAGAGGAGACCTGACGTCTACTTTGCCCGAGTAGGCTCCTAGGCTCGTGCCGTCCGCCGCCTGGGGCGCATAGGACCAGTCCACTTGCAGATCACCCTTGTCCAAGAGCGCGTCCAGCGACGCGCCGTAGATGACTATCTCGTAGTCGCCGATCAAGGTCTGCTGGGGTCGTAGCACGGTCTGGCCGAGAGCGGGAGGGCTCATGACCGGCAGTTGCGAGAGTTCCTTGCCCGAGCCCTTGGGCTTCACTGACACCTTGACGCTCTGCGGGCTGCCCCAGGGGAGATCAGCGTTGTTCAGGTTCACGTCGGCGGACGAGACGTTCTCGAGCACGAAACGCAAGGCGAGATGCCCGTGCTCCACCACCGGGGTCGCCTGCACGTCGAGCGGCAGCTCGGCCCCCGTCGCCAGGGCGGCGAGCGCAAAAGCCAGGCACGCTGTGAGGACTCTCCGCATAACACCCGCCGGTCGTGACCTCTCAAGACAATATCAAATAATAGGCTCCGGCCGTTAGTAGCCGCCCCAGGATCGCCTGGGGGCCCTCATTGCTTGTAGACCGCACCGCCTTTCATCACGAAGACGACATGCGTCATGGCGGCGATGTCCTTGAGCGGATCGCCGTCCACGGCGACGATGTCCGCGTACTTGCCGGGCTCCAGCGCCCCCACGTCGTCCGTCATGCCGAGCAGGGTCGCGCCGTTGATGGTCGCGGCCTGCAGCGCCTGCAGGTTGGTCAGCCCGCCGCGCACCAGGGCGCCGAACTCGCCCTGCGCCACTTCCGGGTCGTCGTCGTCGCCGTAGGCGATCTTGAGGTGATGTTTCAGGGCGAGCGTGAAGGCCGGCTGTTGGTACTTGAGGATCTCCTCGCCTTTGCGTATCGCTTCCGGGTCGTAGTGGTCGGCCACGGCCTGGGCCGCGCCGTACTGGAAGGTATACAGGGTGGGCACGAGCCAGATACCCTTCTGTTCCATGAGCTTCGCGCCCTCCTCGTCCAGCATGGTGCCGTGCTCGATGGAATCCACCCCCGCCTGGGCCGCCGCGATGATGCCGGCCGTGCCCTCCGCATGGGCCATGACCTTGCGTTGCGCGCGGTGGGCGATCTCCACCGCGGCCGCCATCTGCGCTTCTGAGAGTTCCTGCACATGGAAGTCGCTCAAGGGGTCCACCACCCCGCCGCTCGCCATGAGCTTGATCCAATCGGCGCCGTACTTGATGTCGCGCCGCACCGCCGGGCCCATCTCCTCCACGTTGTCCACAATGTTCTCGCGCCGCGGCATGGCCTGGTCGGGGGCGAGGAAGTCCGCGTCGCCGTGGCCGCCGTTCACCGACAGGAAATGTCCGGCCGTCACCAGCCGCGGCCCAACGATGAGCCCGCTCGCCACGCTGTTCTTGAGGGCGATCTGGCCGTAGCCCATGTCGTCCTCGCCAGCGTCACGTAGCGTGGTGAAGCCTTCCGAGAGATAGGTGTGCAGGTTGTGTTCGCCCCAGAGCGCACCCTGGGCCGAGGACATGCGCAACACTGCCGCCGAGGATGCATCCTTCCAATTGAACAGCAGGTGCACGTGCACGTCCACGAGGCCGGGCAGCACGGTCTTCCCTGAGAGGTCGATGACCGGCACGCCCGCGGGCGCCGCGGCGCCGATGCTGACGATGCGCTCGCCTTCCACCAGGATGTATTGGTTGTCCTTCACCGCACCGCTGCGCACGTCCACCAGGTGTCCGGCCTTGACGGCGACCCGGTGTGGCGCGGGCGCATCCGCGCCTGCGGCGGGCAGGGAGAGGATGAGTAAGATGAGGAAGGAGCCCAGGCGGATTTTCATGGGAGCCTCGCGCAACGGGTTATATATAGAGAGAGGATGAAGCTAACACAGCAATCACGCAGGCTCCATCATCCAGTATCCATGGGCCCTGAATGACCGGGCCGGCGTGGAGCCGGCCCGGTGTTTCTCACATGAACTCGAGGCTTAGTTCCCCGCCAGTCCCCGGTCCTTGAGCATGGCGTCGATGGTCGGCGCCCGGCCGCGGAAGTTCTTGTACAAGGTCGCGAGGTCCTCGGAGTTGCCGCGGGACAGGATCATGGCCCGGAAGCGGTCGCCGTTCTCACGGCTGAGCCCGCCATGCTCGTCGAACCAGGAGAAGGCATCATCCGCCAGCATCTGGGTCCAGGGGTAGGCGTAGTAGCCGGACGAGTAGCCGTTGCTCCAGATGTGCAGGAAGTAGCTCGAGCGGTAGCGCGTCGGCACCTGCGGCACGTCGAAGCCGGTCTTCTTGAGGGCGTCGGTCTCGAACTGGTCGACGTCCTTGACGCCGGCGCCCACGGGCAGCGTGTGCCACTGCATGTCGAGGGCGGCCGCGGCCAGGAGCTCGGTCATGTCGTAGCCCTTGTTGAAGTTGGAGCTCTTCTTGATCTTGTCGACCAAGGCCTGCGGCATCGGCTCGCCGGTCTTGTAGTTCTTCGCGTAGTTCGCGAACACCTTGGGGTTGAGCGCCCAATGCTCGTTGAACTGCGAGGGGAACTCCACCCAATCGCGCGGTGTGGCCGCGCCCGACAGGCTCGGGTACTCACCGCTCGCGAACAGGCCGTGCAGCGCGTGGCCGAACTCGTGGAACATGGTGGTCACGTCATCGAAACTCAAGAGCGCGGGCTGGCCCGTCGCCGGCTTCATGAAGTTTGCCACGTTGTAGACCACGGGCTTGGTGCCGAAGAGCTTCGATTGGATGACGAGGTTCGACATCCAGGCGCCGCCCTGCTTATTGTCGCGCTTGAAGTAGTCGCAATAGAACAGGCCGAGTTGGCTGCCGTCCTTGTCGAACACGTCGAACACGCGCACATCCGGCTGGTACGTCGGGATATCTTTGCGCTCTTTGAACGTCAGGCCGTAGAGCTGATTGGCGGCGTAGAACACGCCGTCCTTGAGAACGCGGTCGAGCTCGAAGTAGGGTTTGATCTCGGCGTCGTCCAAGTCGTACTTCGCCTTGCGCACCTGCTGAGCGTAGAAATCCCAGTCCCAGGGCTGCAGCTTGAAGCCGCCTTTCTGCTGGTCGATGAGCGCCTGGATGTCGGCGGCCTCGGCCCGCGCGCGCGCCGTGGCGGCGGGCGCGAGGCGCATGAGGAACTGGTTGACCGCCTCCGGCTTCTGCGCCATCTGGTCCTGCAGGCGCCAGGAGGAGAAGTTCGGCTGGCCCAGGAGCTTCGCCTTCTCGGCGCGCAGCTCGGCAAGCTGCAGGATGGTGGCACGGGTGTCATTGGCGTCGCCGTGCTCGGCGCGCATCCAGCCCGCCTTGAAAAGCTTCTCGCGGGTGGCGCGGTTCTTGAGGGAAGCGAGCACGCTCTGGGTGGTGTGGTTCTGGATGGTGATGACCCACTTGCCTTCCAGGCCGCGGGCCTTGGCGGCGGCGGCCGCCGCGTCCAACTCACCCTGGGACAGGCCGTCGAGCTCAGACTTGTCGCTGACCACGAGCGCCGCTGCCTTGTTCGCGGCGAGCACCTGGTTGGTGAACTTGGCGCTCAGCTCCGCATCCTTGCCGTTCAGCTCCTTGAGCTTCGCCTTGTCGGCCTCGGAGAGGTTGGCGCCCGCCATCACGAACTGCTGGTGGTAGTACCACAGGAGGCGCTGCGACTCCGGATCGAGCTTCAGCTTGTCGCGCTGGTCGTAGACCGCCTGCACGCGCTTGAAGAGCTTGTCGTTGAGGTTGATCGCGTCTTGGGTGGCGGCGAACTTCGACGCCTCGACCTCCTGGAGTTTCTCCAGGGCGTCGTCCGTATTGGCGCCGGCGACCGCGCTGAACGCCAGGCTCGCGCGGGTGAGCAGCTGGCCGGTCTTCTCGAGCGCCACGATGGTGTTGTCGAAGCTGGGCGGCTCGGGGTTATCGGCGATCTGCTGCACTTCCGCGAGCTGCTGCTTCATGCCCTCCTCCAGCGCCGGCTGATAGTCGGCGTCCTGGATCTTGTCGAAGGGCGGCGCCTGCAGCGGCAGGCCGCTCGGGCTCATGAATGGGTTCGTCCGGGCGGGCGCGGCCGCGGGGCTGTCTGCCGCCGTAGCGGCGAAGACGAAGGCGGCGACGAGCGCCGCGACGGCGAGGAAGCTCAAAGCAAGTGTCCGGAACATCACGGTATTCCCCTATGCGATGGACGGTATTATGAAAACCTCTCCCGGCACGCCGGGAGGCAGGAACTTTACCCGACTCGGGGTGACACGCCAAATGTATCAGCCTGGGGGCCTACCCTATCAGAGACAGCGCGGCGCGGGCGGGGTTCCCGACGGGCTTAGACCGAGTCGAAGTCGCCGAGGTGCCGTTCGGAGACCGAGAGCCCGGCACAGCGCGCGTCCAGGGCCTCGTACTCGGCGCTACAGCGTTCGCGGAACGCCTGGCAAGCCTTCCCGGCTCCGCTCGCTGCGCTTTCCTGCTCCGCTCGCGGTCCAGGGTGGGCGTCGTACCTACCCGTTCGCCGCAGTACGGCGAACCCAATGGTCCACGGTGACGAAGCGTAAAGGGTCCTCCCGCTCCTGCAGCAGCTCGGTGCCGAGATGGGCAGGATCGGTGCGGAACAGCCGCACCCAATCCCCTTCCGGGCCTTAGGCCGCCTCGAAGGCCCCAAGCTGCTCGGATCGGGCGCGGAATTCCCGCAGGTAACGGAAGCCGGCCATCGCTAGTCCCCGGAACGCTCCCGCGCCACCACCCGGTTACGGCCGCCCTGTTTCGCCTGCATCAGGCGCTGGTCGGCGCGGGACAGCAGCACGTGGGAGACGGTGCCGTCGTCCGGATACACGGCGACACCGGCACTCAGCGTGAAGCGGATGGGTTCGGCGCCCGCCGGCCCGATGCTCAAGCGTTCGACGATCTGGCGCAGCGACTCGGCCTTGGCGACGGCCGCCGCAGCGTCGGTCTCGTTCAACAGCAGCACGAACTCCTCGCCGCCGAAGCGCACCACGATGTCGCTCTCCCGGACGTTCTCCAACAGCGCCTTGGCGAACACCTTCAGCACCGCGTCGCCGGCCGCGTGACCGCGGGTATCGTTGATACGCTTGAAGTGGTCCGCGTCCACCATCACCACCGCGAAGCGGTGCTGGAAGCGGCGCGCCCGCTCGAGTTCGTAGGCGAAGAGCGTGTCGAAATAGCCGCGGTTCAGGAGCCCGGTCAGGGGGTCGCGGATGGCGCGGTTCACGAGGGTCTCGGAGCGGAACACATAGGCATAGCTCACGAATACCGCGGACGACATGAGGATGATGCGCGTCCACTGATCCGAGCCGTTGAAGGAACCGTTATAGGGATGCGCCTTGAACAGCGCCTTCACGTCGAAGTTATCCATGACGTAGAGCACGAGGGCGCCGTACTGCAATACCAGGAAGCCGCCCACCAGGAGGCAGATGCGCCGGTCCTGGCGCAGGCTCATGGCCATGATGACCAGGAAATACACCTCGTAGGTGATCTTGTCGTTCACCCCGTCGAGGGGATTGCCCACGATCACGAACAGCACCAGCGCCAGGGTGACGAGCGAGCTGTCCACCGTGGAGGTCAGGAACCCGAGCCATGGGCGGTAGCCGCGTGTGCGCAGGTAGAAATACACGCCGAGGGCGAAGGCCATGGCCAGGAGCGTGACCACGAAGCCCCAGATGTTCTCCGGATCCGTCGGCAGGATGATGAGGCGGTAGACGGGGGTGATGAGCAGCAGGGCCACCACCACCACGCGCACGATGGCCACGAGCCGCTCGCCCTCGCCACCCGCCACCAGCATGGCCGCGTCCGGGCCGCGCAGGATGCCGCGAAACGGTCTAGCCCAGTCCATCATCTCCAACCCCGAATAGCTCCCCGGTTGAGGATACTAGCGGAAGCCGGTGCAAGAACCCAGGGCTCTCTATTTGGGTTAAAAACCAGAGATTTTGGCCGCCAGCAAGGCGGAAATGGCCGAGCAAGCGGAGCGTACTCCGATAGTATGTGAGCATTGCGAGGACATTTCCAACGCAGCTGGAGGGCAAAAGATCGGTTTTTAACAACAGAAGGCCTGCCCGGGGACGCTACACCGAGTAGTGTTGCCCTCGTGACAGGCCGATGGTGGTAAGTCACCTCTGCTGTAGTCGGACGTGCCTTACGGCATGACGGGCTGGTCTACCCGGTCCGTGCGAGAGCGGGTCTCGCCGTCCGCCTGATGAGTATAGTCCGTGGCGCCGATCCGTCCTGGCCCGGGATTTGCTAGGAAGCGATGTACTGCCGCAAAGATTCCGCTTCCTGAACCTTCTCTTGAAGCATCGCCTTGACCAGGTCCCCGATGGAGACGAGGCCCGCGAACTTGCCACCCTTCACCACGGGCATGTGGCGGAAGCGTTTCTGGGTCATGGTCCCCAGCACCTCCTCCACCAGGGCCTCGGGGGAGGCGGTCTGCACGTTGCGGGTCATGATGGCGGAGACGGGGATCTCCCCGAGCTTGGCGCCGTGTTCCGCGAAGCGGCGCAGGATGTCGCGCTCCGTGAGGATGCCGGCGATGGCCCCGTCCGGCCGCGTCACGACCACCGCGCCCACGTGCTTGTCGCACATGGTCTTGACAGCCTCAGCGGTGCTCACCGCGTCACTGGTGGTGACCGTCTGCCAGCCCTTCGCGTCCAGCACGTCCGAGAGTTTCATGGCTAAGCCCTCCCCGAGCGCTCTCTATATAAGGATAGTCCAAGGATGACGGGAAACAATGCGGTTATGCGGCGGGTCTACCAAGTCTTTGAAACGTCGCTCGCGGCGGCAGAACGAGGCGCAGGAGGGTGAGGAACCGGAGCGTACTCCGACTGTACGTGGGGATCCCGAACCCGACTGCAACAAAGTTATGCCGACGCCAGCGGCGTTTCACCCGGCATCGTCGAGGAGTTTGCAGGTCAGGGTCAGGTCATACTTGCGGACCGCATCGATGGAGCCCTCGAAGAACCCGCAGCTCAGGAGGTTATCCGGGGAGGAATGGCGGCCGGAATAGACGTTGATGAGCACCTGCACCGCTCCGTCCTTCACATCCTTGAGCTTGCGCTTGTTGATCGGGGCGCCGGTGAAGACCGCCTTGCCGGGATTAGGCTTCTCGACTTCTTCCTCCCCCAACTGCACTTCGCCCATCTCGTCCGCCTGCTGCTCGGCTCCCTGCGCCGGCCAGCCGTAGTACTCGGCAGAGACCACCACGGTCTCCTTGCGTTGCTGCAGGAACCCGAGGATCTGCGAAGAGAGGCTGACATTCACGTGGAAGTATTCGGACCCGAGGTGCTTCGCCCCCGGCTTGCCGCCCGCAGCCTTCGGAGCGGAGGGCTGCGTCGCGGCGACGGGCGTAGCGCGCGTCGCCGGCGCGGCGGGCGGGTTCGCGGCAGCAACGCCAGCAAACATGCAGAACGCCGGCACGGCGATGGCGAAGATTCTCACGGCAGGGCTCCCGGGTTTCGCCTATTGTAAGCGCCCCGACCGTCGCGCGGACTAGAGGTGCAAGCGCTTCCGTTCGTCGTCGGCCGCCGTGAGCGGCGCGCGGCTGGGGTCGATCGCACAATGACCCTCGCGCAACAGCTGCTCGCACTCCGCCGCCGACAGGGGCAGTGCGAAGAGGTAGCCCTGCCCCGCCTCGCAGCCCGCGTGGTGCAGGAAGGTCGCCTGCTCCGGCTTCTCGATCCCCTCCGCCACCACCTCGATGTGCAGGCTGTCGGCCATGGCGAGGATGGCGCGGCAGATCTGCACGTCCTCGCCCTTCCAGGGCAGTTCCTTGATGAAATCACGGTCGATCTTCAGGCGCCGGATGGGGAAGAGCCGCAGGTAGTTGAGGGACGAATAACCCTTGCCGAAGTCGTCCAGCGTGAGCCGCACGCCCATGTCGGCGATCTTCTCCAGCGTGATGCGCGTCGAGATCATGTCGCGCATGATGGTGGTTTCGGTGATCTCGATCTCGAGCCACTCCGGGTCCACGCCGAACTCGACCATGCCCGCCTCCAGGAACTTCGCGACCTTCGGGTCGCTCAAGGCCTGGGCCGACAGGTTGAACGCGAGCCGCTCGAAGGGCACGCCCGCCTCGCTCCAGGCGCTCGCCTGCCGGCAGACCTGACGCATGACCCAGTGGTCGATGGCCGCGACCACGCCCGCGTCCTCCGCGAAGGGGATGAAGTGCTCGGCCGTCATGAGCCGCCCCCGGGAACGCTTCCAGCGCACCAGGGATTCCACGGCCGCGATGCGCCGGTCCGAGAGCCACACCTCCGGCTGGAACTGCAGCTCGAGCTCCTCCTGGCGCAGGGCCTTGTGCAGGGCGTTGCGCATCACCACCATGCTCTTCGCGCGGTCGTTCATCTTCTTGGCGAAGAAGCGGAAGGTGTTGCGCCCGCCCTCCTTGGCGGCGTACATGGCGGCGTCGGCGTTGCGCACCAGGGTGGTCACGTCCTCGCCGTCCACCGGGTAGACGGCGATGCCGATGCTCGCGGTCACGGTATGCTCGCGGCCCTGCCATTTGAACGGCTGCGCGATCTCCTCCAGGATGCGGGGCACCACGTCCGCCACATCCTCGGTCTTCTCGTTGTCGTCCATCACGATGGCGAACTCGTCGCCGCCGAGCCGCGCCACGATGTCGCCCTTGCGGCTGCTCTCCGTCAGCCGGTCGGCGATGGTGCGCAGCACCGCGTCGCCGCTCTGGTGGCCCCAGGAGTCGTTGATCTCCTTGAAGTTGTCCAGGTCGATGAACAAGAGCGTCACGTTCTGGAAATGCCGCTTGACGCGCCCGAGGCTGCGGGAAAGCTGCTCTTCGAAGACCGCGCGGTTGGAGAGCCCGGTCAGCACGTCGTGGTGAGCCAGGTAATCGAGCTTCTCCTGGTCCACCTTATGGGAGGTGACGTCGGCCATGAAGCCCTCGACATACAGCGTGCGCCCGAAGTGGTCGCGGACGGCCGCGCCCCGGTGCCAGACCCACTTCACGTCGCCGCTCGCGCACAGGATCTGGTGCTCGAGGGTGAAATGGCCCGCGGACTCGAGCTGCTCCCACAGTTCCCGCTGCCGGCTGGGCTCGGCGTCGTCATACAGGAGGCGGTTGAAATCGAAGCCGCCGCCGCCCGTGAGCGCCGCCGTGTCGTAACCGGTGAGCGCCTGGCTGCCAGCGCTCACGAAGTCCAGGCGCCAAGCGTCGCCGTCGGCCCGCAGCCGGTAGACCATGCCCGGCAGGTTGTTCATGAGCGTGTCCAGAGTCCGCTCCTGCACGCGCAGCTTGTCTGCGGTCGTGCGCGCGCGGCGCCGGTTCTCCGCCTCAGTGAGCTCGCGGCGCACCGCGGGCGCGAGCCGCGCCAGCTCGTCCTTGCGCACATAGTCGTTGGCGCCCGCCTTCATCAAGTCCACGGCCGCGGCCTCGCCGATGCGGCCCGACACCACGATGAACGGCGTGTCGCGGCCCTGCTCGCGCAGGATCTTGAGCGCCCGCAGCGCATCGAAGCTCGGCATGGAATGGTCGGACAGGATGAGATCCGGCTCATCGCGCAGCGCCATCAGGTAGTCCAGCTCGGTCTCCACCCGCTTGGCATCGACCTTCAGTCCGCCCGATTCCAGGGTCAAGGCGTCGATCTCCGCGTCCGCCACGGAGTCCTCCACGAGCAGCAGCTTGAGCCGCTTATCCACCGGCGGCCTCCCCGTAGGGCAGCTCGTTCAAGAGCAGCCAGTACAGCCGCAGCTGCTGCATGGCGTCCACGAGCTTGTCGAACTCCACCGGCTTGCGCACGAAGCTGTTGGCGCCGAGGTCGTAGCTGCGCAGCATGTCCTCCTGCTGGCGGGACGAGGTGAGCATCACCACCGGCACATGGCGGGTGCGGAGGTTCGCGCGTATCTCCTTGAGCACGTCGAGGCCGCTCATCTTCGGCAGGTTGATGTCGAGCAGCACCACCGAGGGCAGGTCGCGGCCGGCATGATCGCCGCGGCCCGTGAGGTAGGCGAGCGCCTCCGGCCCGTCCTTCACCACGTCGATGTGGTTCACGACCTTCCCCTCCTTGAGCGCGAGCATGATCAGCTCCACGTCCTGGGGGCTGTCCTCGACCAGCAGGATGTGCCCGTCGCGCGGCATCTCAGGCCTCCTGTCCGGGCAGGGTGAAGTAGAAGGTGGCGCCCGCACCCTGCACCGCCTCCGCCCAGATGCGGCCGCCATGGCGGCGCACGATGCGCTGCACGGTGGCGAGGCCGATGCCGGTGCCCTCGAAGTCCTGTTTCGAGTGCAGCCGCTGGAACATGCTGAACAGCCGGTGGGCGTACTGCATGTCGAAGCCGACACCGTTGTCGCTGATGAAGAAGACGTTACCGCCGTCCTTGCCGCGCATACCGCACTCGATGAAGGCGTCGCCGCGCTTGGCGGTGAACTTGAGGGCGTTGTTGAGCAGGTTCTGCAGCACCACCCGGATCAGGTGCGGGTCGCCCACGGCGTGCATGCCTGGCTGCACCTGGTAGCGCAACGGCCGCTCCGGGTTCGTGCCCTGAAATTCCCGGAACAGTTCGAGCATCAGGGCCGAGAGGTCCACCTCCTTGTGGGTGATGTGCTCGCGTGACACGCGTGAGAGCTCGAGCAGCGCGTCGATGAGGTCGCCCATGTGGCGGGAACCTTCGCGCATGCTGTGCAGGTAATGCGCCTGCTTATCGTCCAGCCGGCCTGCCAGGCTCGACTCGAGTGCCTTGCCGTAGCCCTCGATGTGGCGTAGCGGTGCGCGGAGGTCGTGGGACACCGCGTAGGCGAACTGCTCCAGCTCACGGTAGGCGTCCTCGAGACGGTGGTTCGCCGCCTCGAGCTCCCGGCGGGTGGGGATCTCGAGGATGCGCGGCACGATGCGGATGAGCAGGATCGCGGTCGGCACCGAGGCGAGCGCGGTCACGAGCTTCACGCCGCCGGCGAGCTGGTAATCGGCATGCCAGACGTTCCAGATCTCCATGACGTGGGTGAAGCCGCAGGCGACGATGAACACGCCGAACAGCCCGAACATCCAGTTGAAGGGGATGTCCGTGCGCTTCCTGACCACGTACAAGAGCGTGAGCGGGATGGAGAGGTAGGCGAGCCCGATGAGGGCATCGGAGCCCACCTGCAGGGCGATCATCCCCGGGGACCACAGGTAGCACATGCCGTGGGGCATGTAGCCCGGGTCGTTGCCGAATAACGCGTTAAGCCAAGTCATGTCCTTACTCCTCCCCGGCTTGCGTCCACGAGAGACCCTGGCAAGCTGCTGTCTGCGCCTGCAGGTCGTCCCTGACGGTGACTATTTAAGGGGGAAGGCGGTCCCAAATACTGTGAACGCACTCAAAGAAGTGACGCCACGATATGTCCGCTCACGACGTATTGCGATTTGACGGAATGCGGCGCGCCTTGAGGCCCGCGGTACGAGCGGTCTGCGCACCCAGGTGGAGATGTAACGTTATATGACGGGACCAGACATAACGCTCATGGGTATCGGGTGATCACCTGAACGCCGGAGGGGAGCACGCAAACTCGGGAATCCGCGCTCGCCTCGACGGCGGGATGAACGTCTGTGTCGAGCTCCACGGAGCCGGTCATGGTCTGGCAGCAGACGGAGCCCGCTTCGTCACACGATCCCCGCCCCGCTCGTGCCCAAGGTGAACCGTCTGCTCCGCATCCAGCTTCGCAGCCGGGCCAGTACCTACGTCCCTGCAGGTACGGTCGAAGCGGTGCTTCTCACCCTGTTCACCCGCTCGCCTATATGACGAGCCCTCGACATGGCTCCGCTCCTCTCAGGAGTAGTCAACGACGATTTCGATGCTCTCTCCACGATAGAGACACTGGATCTCGACGAGTTCGGTGTTGTCCATGACCGCACCGGGACCGGGGTTGCGGCCGCCTTGGGCCTGTCGCGAAGGGTGGCAGCTCCGCCGGGCAATATTTTCCCGAGATCGCAGGATGTGCCGGTCCCGCGTCTATAATGATCCCTCACCCCGAAGGAACGCCCGTGGCCAAAGCCAACTACAAGTTCGACAAGCGCCAGCGCGACATCGCCAAGCAGAAGAAACGGGATGAGAAGCTCGCGAAGAAGCAAGCGAAGAAAGCTGCACAGGCCGAAGGCGGCGCCGCATCGCCGCCCAACGACGAGCTCGTCCCCCACTAAATCAAGACTTGAGCTGAGCCCCTTCTTGACCCGGCATCCCATGATCCCTCAGCGGGTCGCGCGCGGACGCTTCGATGGAAATGAGCGGCTCCGGCCGGTGGATGGCATAGCCCTGGGCATAGTGGACACCGAGTTCGCGTAGGCGCGGGATGACGGTGGCATCCTCCACCCACTCCGCGATGCAGGTGATGCCGCGCAACGCGGCGACCTGCGCCAGGGAACGGATCACCACCTCCGCGGCCGGGTCTTTGCCCAGGTCCCGGACGAAGCGTCCGTCTATCTTGACGATGCTCACCGGCAGTTCGCTCAGGTAGCCGAAGCTCGCCACCCCCGCGCCGAAGTCGTCGAGGGCGATCTCGAACCCCTGCTGGCGCAAGACCCGCAGGTTGGCCACCGCGCGGGTCAGGTTCTGCACCGCGACCGCCTCGGTGATCTCGAGGGTGATCTGGCTCGCGTCGAATGCGTGCTGACGCGGCAACCCGAGCACCAACTGCTGGAAACCGTCGCTCTCCAGGGTGGTGGCGGTGACGTTGATGCTGAGCCGCATGTTCCGGCCCGCCTGGCGCTGCAGGAAACGCGCCGACTGCTCGAAGACCCAGCGATCCACCTGCGCGATGAGGCCATAGCGCCGCGCCATGCCCAGCATGTCCTCGATGGCGCGATGGTCCTTCGAGTCCGCATGATGCAGCAGGACTTCGTAGAACAATTCGCTTTCAGCCGGCCCGTCGAGTTTGACGATGCGCTGGGCATAGAGCTGGAACAGACCGCTCGCGAGTGCCGACTGGAGTTGCGAGAGTTCCTGGATCTCGGCGTGCCGCTGGTGCATGTTGGCGTCAGCCGGGTTGAAGACGTGCGTACGGTTGCGGCCGTGTTCCTTAGCCGTGTAGCAGGCGATGTCCGCGCGCCCGAGCACGTCGTCCGGCGACAGGTCCTGCTGCGATTGCAGGAAGGTGGTGCCAATACTGACGCCCACCATGAAGCTCAATTCTCCCACCGAGAACTTGAAACTGCGGATAGCGTCGTGCAGCCGGCGCGCCACCTCCTCCGCCTGTTCGGGTGTCGCATCCGGCAAGAGGCAGCCGAACTCGTCGCCGCCGAGCCGCGCCAGGGTCGCGTTCTCCGGCAAGGCGGATTGGATGGTCGCAGCGATCTTGTGCAGCATGTGGTCACCGGCCAGGTGGCCGCAACTGTCGTTGACCAGCTTGAACTGGTCCAGATCGAGATACATGAGCGCATAGCGGCGGCCGGGGTCGCACAGGGCGACAGCCAGCCGGCTCTCGAACTCGTAGCGGTTCATGAGGCCGGTCAGGGGATCATGCCGGGCGCGATAGGCCATCTCCACGGCGGCGTGCTCGCGTTCCCTGAACACCACGGCCAGCAGATAACCGGTCAGCGCGGCGATCGCCACGAAAGAGACGCGCAGGATGTTGTCGGTGATGGGCACCGCTTCGTTTCCGGCCATCGCCACCAGCACCAAGGTCAGTATCGCGGCCGCCGCGCTCGCGCCAGCGACCCGGGCGGCGACGGCCGAGAGCACCACGAACGGCAGGAGCAGGAACAGCAGGCGATCCTGCAGCTCCGGCCGCACGTTGAGCACCGCCCACCCGGCGGTCGCGATCGCCGCGAGCGAGGCGGCGAATACCCAGCGTTTGCTGCGCTGGGTGAGCGCGTTCGCCGACCAAGCCACGATCAGCGGCGTGAAGATCAGGAAGCTGAAGAACGCCGTCAGGAAATAATCCGCGCCGAAAGCCAGGGCCTGGGACAGCGGATAATGGAACACCAGGCCCATGCGGAAGCCGTAGACCGGCAGGGCCAGGGCGGACGCGAGGACCAGGGCAAGGACGAAGCGTCCCAGCTGGCGCATGTCCGAGAGGAACAGGTGCACGTCCCAGCGATGCAGCAGCGCCAAGGCCACCATCACGATGAGCACCTGCAACCAGCCGACGCCGAGCGCCACGACGAAGGGCGTGCCGACGGCCATGCTGAGCACGGTGTTGGAGGCGAGCACCGCCGGCCAGTAACGCGCGCCGTGACGCCACACCAAGGCCAGGCCGATGCCGCCCTCGGGCCAGATGGGGGCATAGCCCTGGTAGGGCTGAGCACGCACCGCAAGATAGGCGATCAGGCTCAGTAAGACGCTGGCCGCGATGAGCCGCCAGAGAAAATGTATCTGCTCCGGCAGCCTAGCCGAGACCTTCATGGTTCCCCACACCATGCTTCCAGTATATGTGAGGATGGAAGGCCCGGCGCGCGGCCAAGCCACGCGGGCTCTAGCACAGGAACGGATTTTTGCAAGGGCGCGCCGGGCTTAGGCTGGGCGCCTCCGTGCCTCGGCTGCTTGCAAAGATTTGATGTGAGGCATCCTCTCCTCGTCATTCAAAACCGCAAGATCGACGAGCCGTTCTCGGCTCCTGCACACATCAAGCTCCCTCCGAATCGACCATGAGCTTACCGCCTGTCCGATAAGCGACCAAATGCGCTCGCTTAACGCTGCATTCATATCTAATCCGGGTGGAAGGGAGTACAGTGCAAACCTGTCTGAATCGTCTCCCATTCCCACCTGAAACCGTGAATGTGAACCGCTTGCGGCAGCCGCTGCCGGGGAAGGTATCGCGCGCCTGCGATCTTGTGGGTGCGAATTCGCCTGCTCCTGGATGCGGGAGAGATCACCTGGAGAATGCTCATGAATGAGTTCAAAGTCTATGACATCACGTCTGCCCCGGCCGATTCACGCGTGGATCTCGAGAAGATCAAGCTGAATCACGGCACCCTGCCGAACGTGTATGCCGTCATGGCGGAGTCGCCGCTCCTGTTGAAGGCCTATGTCGCCCTGAAGGACCTCTTCGGCAAGGCCACGCTCAGCAACCAGGACCGCAAGATCGTCCTGCTGACCCTCAGCCGCGAGACCGGTAGCCCCTATGACACCGCCGCCCACAGCGTCGCCGCCGAGAAGCACAGCGTGCCGGTCGACGTGATCGAAGCCATCCGCGCCGGCCAGGTCCTCAAGGACAAGAAATTGGAATCACTGCGTTCCTTCACGGTGCATGCCGTCGAGAAGCGCGGCCTGGTCGACGAGAACGACGTCAAGGACTTCCTGGTCGCGGGCTACACCCGTGCCAACATCCTGGAGATCGTGCTGGCCGCCGGCATGGTGACCCTGACCAGCTACACCAATCAGATCGCCCGCACGCCCCTCGACACACAGTTCGAGCCGAAGGTGTGGAAGAAAGCGAGCTGAGTGTTAAGCCAAGGATGATCCATCGCTCCATGGACGGTTCAACGGGGCGGGAGACCGCCCCGTTTTTTATCTCCGTGAACGCTTATATTTCCAGGCTTTTCCGCACGCGCTCCATTTAACATGTATACTGCGCGCCGTGATGGGTGACGTCTGACTGAGACGCACTCCCAAGACAGCAGCTTAGCCTCGACCCGTTTCGGATCTGCGCCATCAGGGCGGATCCCGTCGCTTCGCCCTCCACCTTGCACGCAGCGCCCCCCAAGGCTCCGCCACCGCCGGCCGCATCGCCGTCGGCGCGACACGTATTCTCTTAAATCTCCAAGGATCAGCTTCATGAACCGTCAAGAAAACAACTCCGCCAGCCGCGACCTTTCCGGCTGCAGCGATGCGGCCAGCGTCGAGGCCATGCTCAACGAAGGCGCCGGTACCCAGGCGGGCATTCCGCAGCGCCAGCTTAAGGGGCGGTATACCAACATCGGCACGCCTCCGGGCCCGATGGAAGACCTCGGCGGACTCCTGCCCGCCACGCGCCTCTCGGCCTATCTGAAGGCCGTGCTCCTCACCCGCTTCGGCGGCCGGATCATGCACCGCAACGAGACCCACCTGAACCGCGGCCACGGCAAGCTATGGCTCTACTGGCCGGTGATCGGCGCGACGGCGGCCGTCTCCATCGGCGGGCTGATATTCGTGATCTCAGTGAGTGGGGTCGGCTCCGCGGTCGCGTTGATGCTCCGCCAGTTGATCTGAAGCAGATGCCCAGGGATGGGCGCTAAGCTTCGTCTTCCGTCGAGACTTCGACCAGGGGCACGCCCGCGTCGTCGACGCTGACGATGAGGTCGATGGGCCGGCAGCAGACCTGGCAGTCTTCGATGTAG
>DATIEQ010000052.1:0-2339 GCA_035455665.1 Gammaproteobacteria bacterium
CCCCAGATCGCGAGGTTGGTGAAGCCGCGCTCCGTCAGTTCCTTTGCCAGGGTGGGCGTTGAGACCAGCATGCGGCGCGCGGGCCGGTGGAAGCGCCGTATCCAGGCATAGCTCACTGCCAGCGGGATGGGCGCGCGGGCGCGGATGTATTCGGGGAAGCGGGTGTGGTAGCAGGTAGTGAAATCCAGCCCACGCTTGAGGCAATAGCGCCGGGCGGCCAGCCCCAAGGGCCCTTCGGTCGCGATGTGGATGGTATCTGCCTGGATGGAGTCCAGGAGCCGCGCGACGCGGTGGCCGGGGAACAGGCAGAGGCGGATGCTGCGGTAGCCGGGGCAGGGGAGGCTCCAGAAGCCCATGCCGGGCTCCACCAGGTGCAGCTCATGGCCGGCGGCCCGGAGCTGCTCCACGGTGTGGCGCAAGGTGGTGACGACACCGTTGACCTCGGGAAGCCAGGTGTCCGTGACGATCGCGATCTTCACAGGCTGGCGGTTGGCTGGGGCGCGCGCGCGTATGCGTGGCGCGCGGCCGCCGGCGCCTCGTAGGACTTCACGGATTCCACTTGATCGGCCCATGACAACAACTCCAGGCGGCCGTCGTGCTTCTCGACGAGGGCGGTGCAGGATTCGACCCAGTCCCCGTCGTTGCAATACAGCATGGAACCGTGGGTGGTGATCTCGGCGCGGTGGATGTGGCCGCAGATCACGCCATCCACTCCGCGCTTGTGGGTCTCGCGGGCGACCGCCTGCTCGAAGTCGCTGATGAACTGCATCGCGTTCTTGACGCGGTGCTTCAAGTAGGCGGCCAGGGACCAGTAGGGGAAGCCGAGCTTGCGGCGGAACACGTTCACCCAGCGGTTGCAGTAGAGGAGCCAGTCGTACACGCGGTTGCCCAGCATGGCGAGCCAGCGGCTGCACTGCACCACGCTATCGAACTCGTCGCCGTGCAGCACCAGCAGGCGTTTGCCGGTGGCGGTCACGTGCACGGCGTCGCGGCGGATGGAGACGTTGCCGAAGTCCATGTCTACGAAGTCGCGCAGCACCTCGTCGTGGTTGCCGGGGATGTAGATGACCTTGGTGCCGCGCTTGGCCTTGCCGAGCACGGTGCGGATGACGTTGTTGTGGGCCTGGGGCCAGAAGAGGCGCTTCTTCATCTCCCACACGTCGATGATGTCGCCCACGAGGTAGAGATAGTCGGATTCCGTGTTGTGCAGGAAATCCAGCAGGAATTCAGCGCGGCAGCCGCGGAAGCCCAGGTGCACATCGGAGATCCAGATGCTCCGGTAGCGCAGCGGGCTCATCAGTTTCACGGCCATGGAATTTGCCTGTTTATCCTCATGTTGCGCGGCATACTAGCGACGCAACATGAAATCCCCGCGTCTTGCCCGTTACAAAACCGTGACAGTGAATGGGCGCGCGTGCACTGCATGGCCGTCTGCAATGGCCTGCGTTCAGCTCGAACTAGAGGGGATGTCCGGAGATCGTCCCGCCGGCAAGCTGCCGGGACAGACCCGTTCCGCCAACGACGGGGGCCTTCAGTCTAATTCCATCAGTTGCTTCAGGGTCATGAACCAGCGGATGCGGCCTTCGCCGGCCTGCACCGAGTCCGGTATCTCCAGGCAGCAGACGCTGCCCTTCTTCATGTTCACGATGGCCCGGGGCGAGCCGGTGACCAGGTAACCGATCCATTGGCTTAAGTCAGGTTCGTGGCCCACGAGCGCGAGCGGCTGCGGCTGTTTCACGGCCCAAGCGAGGAGCTTGCCGCCGTCGAAGCCGGGCGCGAGGCGCGGGTTCTCGGTGAGTTCCGCCTCCGGGTAGCTCTCTGCCAGAGCGGCGGCGGTCTGAACCGCACGCCTCAGGGGGCTCGAGACGATCATGCGGATCTCAGCCGTGATGTGCCTGAGGCCGCCGGCACCCTTGCGCATCTGCCGCTCGCCTTGCTTGGTCAAGGCCCGCTCCGCGTCGCGACGGCCGGCGATGGCGGCATCCGCGGCGTCTTCCGCTTCCGCGTGGCGGATGACCAGGATCTGGTTCATGCCGGCTCGGTGCCCGCGCTGGATGTCTCGAGAGCGCGGACGAGGCTCGCGAGCGAGGTGACGGGAAGCGAGCAGCGGGCACCGTGGCAGATGTAGGCGCAGGCTTCACCGCGTGGCAGGCAACGCGCCAACAAGCCGCCGAGGCCGGCCGCGTCCGTCGGGATGGAGAGCACCAGGCGCCGCGGATCGTAGTTCCCGGCGAGCTCCGCCTGCCAGTCCATGAGAGCCGTCTCCCGGCACCGCAGAACCACGAGCGTCGGTGGATCCAGGGCGTCTTGCAGGGCGAGCAGCATGCCGGCATGGGACT
>DATIEQ010000053.1:0-2501 GCA_035455665.1 Gammaproteobacteria bacterium
CTTGTAGAGCAGGGCCTTCACCTTGGAGAACTCCTTGCTGCCGCCTCCCTCCACCATGTAGGTGGCGAGCGTCCAAGGACTGCCGGCGAAGCCGATGAGGGGCACGCGGCCGGCGAGTTCCTTGCGGATGAGCCGCACCGCGTCCATCACGTAACGGAGTTCCGTCTCCGGGTCCGGCACCGCGAGCTTCGCGATCTCGGCCGCGGTGCGCAGCGGCCGCTCGAATGTCGGGCCTTCGCCCTCCACGAACTTGAGCCCGAGACCCATGGCGGAGGGGATGGTGAGGATGTCCGAGAAGAGGATGGCCGCGTCCAACGGGAAGCGGTTCAGCGGTTGGAGCGTCACCTCGCAGGCGAGCTCCGGCGTGCTCATGAGCTTGATGAAGCTCCCGGCCTTGGCGCGGGTCTCGCGGTACTCCGGGAGATAGCGCCCCGCCTGGCGCATGATCCACACGGGGGTGCGCGGGGTCGGTTGGCGGAGCAGGGCCTTCAGCAGCAGGTCGTTCTTGAGGGGGTTCGGGCTCACGTAGGGAAGATCCCGGCGATGCTCTTCTGTATGGCTTGCGCAGCCGCACGCGGGTCCGCGGCCTTGCGGATGGGCCGGCCCACGACGATGTAGTCGGCGCCGTTCTGGAAGGCTTGCTCCACGGTCACGGCACGCTTCTGGTCGTCGTCCGGGCGGTTCTCCACCGGGCGGATGCCGGGAGTCACCACCAGGAGGCGCTGGTCGATGAACTGGCGGAGCCTCGCCGCCTCGAGCCCCGAGGACACCACGCCGTCACAGCCGGCTTCGAGCGCGCGCTTCGCGCGGGACAGCACCAGTTGCTCCACGTCGCATTTGAAACCGAGATCATCCAGGTCGCCGCGGTCGAGGCTGGTCAAGACCGTCACCGCCAGCACCTTGAGCCTACCCTTCGCTTGCGCCGCGGCTTCCATGATGGACTGGTTGCCGTGCACCGTGCAGAAGGTGGCGCCCAAGTTCGAGAGTTGCTTCACCGCCGCCTGCACCGTCGCCGGGATGTCGAAGAACTTCAAGTCCACGAACACCCGCTTGTCCTGCTTCACCAGCCAGTCCAAGAGCTCGAAGTAGCCGCCGGCCATGAAGAGCTCGAGCCCGATCTTGTAGAAGCTCGCCGCATCCCCCAGCGTCGTCACGAACTCGCGGGCGCTCTTCGCGTCCGGCACGTCCAGGGCGACGATGAGCCGCTCGCGGCGGGGGATGGGGTTAGTCGAAGGCATGACGGTCCTATTGCTACGGCTTTTGCGTGTTATTTTATCATGCGCCTGGACACGGACCTTTGGGGTTTCGTGGATGGAAGGCGCACGCACGCGGTATCCGCAGAGCAAGGAGACACGATGTCATCGCTGAGAAGGTTTGCTCTGATTTTGTTTCCCCTTTTCATCACGTTGGCGATCGACGGCGCTCACGCGCAGGACGGAGAATCCGCAAGCGCCGCTCCACAGCCGAGCACGGCTTTCCCGGCGCCGTCGGTGACGGCACCCCCGGCGGAACTCTGGCTGCCCCGTGCGCTCACACCGCAGGAAAAACCCAGGCATGTGGCCGCAGACGTATTGCTGATGCAAGCGGAGAGGTTGCGCGAAGGCTACCCGAATACCCAATTCCTGCAGGATGAACTGCGCCAGCATAAGTACGACCTCGTTGAGAGCCAGCTGGACGTGATCTTGGCTAAATCCATGGCCGACCCGGCCTACGAGTTCGTCGAACAGGACGCTGCGAATTTCGCCGAAGGCGAGAATCCGGTCCAGCCCTTGGATAAAACCGTGATCGATGACTGGGTGGCCGCCATACCTGACAGCCCCTGGGCCCATTACAGCGAGGGTCTGCGCTGGTCAGACAAAGCCTGGGATGCTCGCGGAAATGGTTGGGCCCAAGACATCACCGAAGCTCAATGGAAAGTGGTACATGCCGACGAAACCCAGGCACGTGCCGAGATTCGCAAATCCCTCACCCTCAACCCCAAGATCGCCATCGCATGGGTGACGCTCATGAATATCGACCGAACCGACGGCACCATGGATGATGAGACGAAGGACTTCGTCGGCGGTTCAAAGCAACGCCCCGCGAGTTTCCTCATCCCGGACCAATTCGAGGAACAACTGCAACCGCGCTGGGGCGGTAGCATGGAAATTATGGATGCGCTGGCTCAGGCAGAGGTCAAGAAAGTCGACCTCAATCCGCGATTCTGGTCCCTGCTGGGGAGCGCCGCCGCCGACGCAGGTTGCGCCGCCTGCAACCACTACGATTGGGCAACGTCCCTCAAGGAGTACAACTCCGCATTGATATACGGCGATCGCCCGAGCTGGCTCGAGCGTGCCGGCGATGCCGCGAAGTATCTGCACCGTTACGCACTAGCCCACGCCTATTACGAGCGTGCGAAGCACTACAAGACCGATGAATTCGATCTCGTGATCGAGACGGATTTGATGGATGCTTTGTGCAATCCCGCGACGGATCCTAGGAAACTAGCGATACTCGAGCAG